>JBBSHK010000019.1:0-14529 GCA_038253185.1 Anaerolineae bacterium
ACAAAGATAAAAAGTCTGGTATAATAATTTTTGTCCGTCGCAAAGGACGGCGGCAACGCCTCTCGAAATCTTCTGCAGCCAACTCCGGTTGTGCGAGTGAAAAGATCAGAGCCCGTTGGCTGAATGGAGGTCAAGGATGCGTGGAAAAAAGAATGGTGGTCGAGAGATGAATCCGAATAATCAATGGTTGCGCAATGGCTTTGTCTATGTGCTGATTCTGGTCACGCTCGCGGCGCTGGCGTTTAATATTTTTAGCCAGCCGCGCCAGAACAAACAGGTCAGCATTGCCGAATTGGCGCAAGACATTAAAAGTGGACAGGTCAAAAAAGTCGCCGTCAGCAATTCGCAAGTGACCGCGACCTATAGCAGTGACAATCAAGTCAAGACAACTTCCTTTTCGAGAAACACCGGCGCCTCGTTCGAGGACACCATGAAGGCGTATGGTGTGACGTCCGAGCAATTGGTTGCGGCGAACGTCGGTTACGACAATCCTCCGCAATGGGATAACGTGATCGCGCTGCTTGGGACAATTCTGCCGTTTCTCCTAATCGGCGGTCTGTTCTTCTTCCTGATGCGACAGGCGCAGAGCGGTAATAATCAGGCGCTCTCGTTCGGTAAATCGCGCGCGCGGATGTTCAGCGGCGACAAGCCGACCGTTACCTTCGCGGACGTCGCGGGAGTGGAAGAAGCAAAAGTCGAACTGCAAGAAGTGGTTGAATTTTTGAAAGAGCCAGATAAATTTACGGCGCTCGGCGCGCGCATTCCCAAAGGTGTGCTGCTCGTCGGTCCTCCGGGAACGGGCAAGACTTTGCTGGCACGCGCGGTCGCGGGCGAAGCGAACGTTCCGTTCTTTTCCATCTCCGGTTCGGAATTTGTAGAAATGTTCGTCGGCGTCGGCGCGAGCCGCGTGCGCGATTTGTTCGACACCGCGAAACGCAATTCGCCCTGCATCGTGTTCGTGGACGAAATCGACGCGGTCGGTCGCCATCGCGGCGCGGGACTCGGCGGTTCGCACGACGAGCGCGAACAAACCTTGAATCAGATCTTGGTCGAGATGGATGGTTTTGATACCGATACCAATGTCATCATCGTCGCGGCGACGAACCGTCCTGACATTCTCGATCCGGCATTGCTGCGTCCCGGACGTTTTGACCGGCGCGTCGTGCTTGACCGTCCGGATATGGTGGGTCGCAAAGCTATCCTCGAAGTCCACACGCGCGGCAAGCCGCTCGGCGATGACGTGAACCTGATGGTGATTGCGAAAGGCACACCCGGTTTTTCTGGCGCGGATATCGAGAATCTGGTGAACGAAGCCGCGATTCTTGCCGCACGTCGCAACAAGAAAGCGATCTCGATGCAGGAGATGCAAGAGTCGGTCGAAAAAGTGATCGCGGGTCCGGAGCGCAAGAGTCGCCTTATCAGCGACGAAGAAAAACGCGTCATCGCTTATCACGAAGCGGGTCACGCGTTGGTGATGCGAATGCTGCCGAACACCGATCCGGTGCACAAGGTCTCGATCATCTCGCGCGGTATGGCGCTCGGTTTCACGATGCACTTGCCGGAAGACGATCGCTATCTCGAACGCCGCAGCAAGTTTATGGATGACCTATGCGGTCTGCTCGGCGGACGCGCGGCGGAAGAAATCGTTTTCAAAGATGTCACCACTGGCGCGGCGAATGACCTCGAACGCGCGACCGATATGGCACGCGCGATGGTGACGCGCTATGGCATGAGCGAAAAACTTGGACCGCGCACTTTTGGCAATCGCGAAGAGTTGGTGTTCCTCGGTCGCGAAATTTCAGAGCAGCGCAATTACAGTGAGAACGTCGCGGAGCAGATCGACTCGGAAGTGAAAGCGATCATTACGCAAGCATTCGATCGCTCGAAAGAGATTCTGAATCGTTATCGCCAAAAGTTGGACGAGTTGGCGGAGCGATTGATCAAGGTCGAGACGATTGATGCTGCCGAGTTTGACGCGATCTTTGCCGAACACCCGAAGCAGGAGCGCCAGAATTGGAAACCGATTCCGGCTCCGGTGCCTGCGCCAACTCCGGCGTAAGAAAAAAAATACTTCGTCCACGAAGGACAGCCAGGTGGCTCAAAAGGCTGCCTGGCTTTTTTGTTGAAGCAGATTGCGACTCATCCCAAAAATGAAATTTCTTGCAGGAAATTGTGCTGCGCTTTGTGATGTTGACTCGTTTTGCCGAGCCAAATCGGGTTTTTGAGCTGAGGCGTAGAGATAACCGACAACAAACGATAGACTATAGAGTATCGATTTTTCTTTCTGTCTGCTGTCTGTTATCTGATGTCGGCTTTCTACTATGATTGAAATCGCACCCGGGCTCGTCGGCGAGTCCACCGAAATCGTTACCGATGAATTGACCGCGGCGAGCTATGACAGCGGCTTGGTCCGCGCGTTTGCTACGCCCGCGCTGATTGGCTTGATGGAGAGCGCCGCGTTCGAGGCGACCAAAGGATCTTTGCCGTCCGGTCAGACCACCGTCGGCGTGGAGGTTAATATCAAGCATATCGCCGCGACGCCGGTCGCGATGAAGGTGCGCGCCCGCGCAGAACTGACGCGCGTTGAGGGACGAAAATTATTTTTCAAGGTCGAAGCGTGGGATGCGGTCGAAAAAATCGGCGAGGGCACCCACGCGCGGATGATTGTGGACGAAGCGCGATTTAACGCGCGGTTCATTGAGAAGATGAAGACTGCCTCGAAATAACCAAAGACATCTGCGATGGACACCATTGCCGCACAAAGATATTTATCCCTTGTCCTTTGTGTCTGGGTAGCGAAGCAAGTATGCACGAACCAGAAAAGTTTGCAAAGCTAGCTGGCGACTATTTTGAGGCGAGCTATCGCGCGTCGCCGACCAGCGCCACCGAGCTGGGCATCCATGCTTACGATCATCTGCTCGACGACCTGAGCGCAGCAGCGTTTCAGCAGCGCGCGGCGGACCTGAAAAATTTTCGCGCCCGCTTTTCGCAACTCGACGCAACCGCTCTCCGTAACGGCGGCGAGACGAATGGCGAAGCGACCGACCGCTTGCTGATACTCGGCGACATTGAGAACGAACTGCTCTCCATCGAAGCAGTGCGTGATTGGCAGCGCGATCCCTCGTACTATATCGAAGAAACTCTCTTTTCGATTTTCCTCGTCGCCTCGCGCAATTACGCCCCGCTGCACGACCGCCTTCCGAATCTGACCGCGCGATTGGAACAATTGCCCGAGTTGCTCGCGGCGGCACGCGCGAATTTACAGAATCCGCCGCGGGTGCTGACCGAAATCGCGATTGACGAGACCGAAGGCGCGATCGAATTTTGTTCCACGCTCATCCCTCGACTCGCGCGCAAATTACCGCGACCGCCCAAGCCGCTGGTGCGCGCGGCGTCACGCGCCAGTCACGCGCTCTACCAATATCTCGATTACTTAAGCGACGAGTTGATGCTGGTCTCCACCGGCGATCTGGGCATCGGCAAAGAGAATTTTGCGGCAAAATTGCGCGCCGAGCATATGCTGCCATACTCGCTGGAAGAAATCCTCGCCATCGGTGAGCGCGTCTTTGCAGAAACCGAACGCGAGTTGGCGGAACGGGCGAGTGAGATTGACCCGCAGCAGAGTTGGCGCGAAATCACGGACGCGGCGCGTCAAGAATATCCGTCGCGCTCGCGTCTCTTGTACGCCTATCGCAAAGAGGTCGCGCGGCTACGCCACTTTATTCACGAAAAGGATTTGGTCACGTTGCCCGAAGATGATTGCGAGGTGGTGGAGACGCCGCCGTTCGATCGCGCGCTGAATAATTTTGCCGCGTACGTCGCGCCGGGTCCGTTTGAATCCGACCAGCGCGGGCAGTTCTGGGTAACGCCGGTCGATGCGGACGCGCCCGTTGCCGCACAGCGAGAGCAGCTGGAAGAGCACAACAATTATCTCTATCCGATCACCGCGGCGCACGAGGCGTACCCCGGGCATCACGTCCAACTCGTGCGCGCGAATCAGGTCGGCTCGCGCTGGCGCAAACATTTTTCCTCTTCGGTTTTTGCGGAGGGGTGGGCGCTGTACTGCGAAGAGTTGATGGACGAAGCCGGTTATTACCGCGATCCCAAGATGAAATTGTTTCAGCTCAAAGATCGGTTGTGGCGGTCGGCGCGGGTGATGATGGAAATCGGAATGCATTGCTATGATCTCTCCGGCGATGATGCCGCGCGCTTTTTGGTTGACAAGGTGGGCATTACACCCACCGCGGCGCGCGCCGAGACGCGTCGTTACGCGGCAGAACCCACGCAGCCGCTCAGTTATTTGATGGGACAGCTGGAAGTGTTTAAACTGCGCGAAAAGTTTTCGCACTTGCCCTTGCGCGATTTCCACGATTTGCTATTATCCAGCGGCACAATTCCGTTTACACTAGTGGAAAAAGAGATGGAGGCGAAGTTGCAAGTTGCAGGTTGAAGGTTTACATTTTCAAACCTTTAACCTTTAACCTTCAACGGAGAGGATTATGAAAGATTTGGCTGCACGCGCGCTGAATATGGCACAGACGCGCGGCGCGAGTTACGCTGACGTACGCGTGGTCACGCGCGCCTTCCAGAACATCGAGGTCAAGAACGCGCGGATTGAAACGGTCGAGCAAAACGAGTCGCAGGGTTTTGGCGTGCGCGTCATCGCGGAGGGCGCATGGGGCTTTGCCTCCAGCTCGCGCAGCGATCTGTCCGACGTTGACCGCGTGGTCTCACAAGCCCTCGCAATTGCGCGCGCCAGCGCGCTGACCAAACGGCGCGAGGTGCGCCTCGGTCCACCGGAAGCGCATAAGGGTTCATACGTCTCGCAGTACCGTCTCGACCCGTTTATGGCGCCGATGTCGGACAAGATCAACCTGTTGCTGAAAGCGGACGAGGCGATGCGGCGACTCGCGACACCTGACGTCCAACTCATCACCACTGGCGAATTGTCATTCGTACGAGAATACAAGACGTTTGCGTCCACCGAAGGCGCGTTGATCGATCAGGAAATCGTGCAGAGCGGCTGCGAAATCGGTGCGCTCGCGACGAACGATGCCGGCGAGGTCCAAACGCGCACCTATCCCTGGGGACGTCACCAGCAGACGCGCGGGTTTGAATTTGTGCTCGAACAAGACTTGGTCGGCAACGCGCCACGCGTCGCCGAAGAAGCGATCCGTTTGCTCACCGCGGACGTTTGCCCGAACTCGGATTCGACGACCGTGATTCTCGGCGGCAGTCAGGTCGGTCTGCAAATTCACGAATCGTGTGGTCATCCGGTCGAGCTGGACCGGGTCATGGGAACGGAAGCCTCGTTCACCGGCACCTCATTCTTGACGCCCGAAAAGCTGAACAATTTTTATTACGGTTCGGAACTGATCAATCTCACTGCCGACGCGACAATTCCCGGCGGCTTGGGCAGTTTTGGTTACGACGATGAGGGCGTGCCCGCGCAGCGCGTCGATATTGTCAAGAATGGAAAATTTGTCGGATACCTGACGAGTCGCGAGACCGCGCAAGAGCTTGGCTTGGAACGCTCCAATGGAACGATGCGCGCCGCAGGCTGGAATCGCATCCCGCTGATTCGCATGACGAATGTGAGTCTGCTGCCCGGCACGTGGAAACTGGACGATTTGATTGCCGATACCGACGACGGAATTTTTTTTGACACCAATCGCTCGTGGAGCATTGACGACCGCCGTCTCAATTTTCAGTTCGGCACCGAAGTCGGCTGGGAGATCAAGGGCGGTAAAATTACGCGGCTGCTCAAGAATCCGATTTACACGGGCATCACGCCGAATTTCTGGCGCTCGTGCGACGCGGTCTGCAACGAGGAGCATTGGGTCGTGTGGGGCATTCCGAATTGTGGCAAGGGACAACCGCCGCAAGTGATGGCGACGGGACACGGCGCCGCGCCCGCGCGCTTTCGCAACGTAAAAGTTTTTTCAAAAACCTAAACGCTGGAGGTTAAAAGTTGGAGATTCGATGGTGGAGATGGCGTTGAAAATTTCCTACATCTAACTTCCGAC
Source organism: Anaerolineae bacterium (assembly GCA_038253185.1). Taxonomy (GTDB): domain Bacteria; phylum Chloroflexota; class Anaerolineae; order UBA4142; family SHND01; genus JBBSHK01. Next base: position 6,027 of record JBBSHK010000019.1, read on the forward strand.
TTTCAGTTTTTATGCTCGGTCCCGATAAAGCCAAAGAACTCGCGCAGTCTGCTCTCACCAGCTCGAAAGCTGATCAGACAGAAATTATTTTGCGGAGCGTGGACTCGTCGCTCACGCGCTTTGCGAATAATGCCATCCATCAGAACGTGGCGGAATCGGACAGCACGGTGCGCGTGCGCGTCGCGCTGGGAAAACGCGTCGGCGTTGCCGAGCTGAATGATTTGTCCGCCGATGGCATCCGACGCGCGGTCGAAACCGCGCGTGCCATCGCGCAGCTGCAGCCGGTAAATCCTGATTTCAAAGGGCTGCCGCCGCCGCAGCCGATTCAGCCCGTCGAATCATTTGTCGCGCGCACTGCGGATTTTTCGCCCGAAGCCCGCGCGAAAGTCGTCGCGGCGATTTGTCGTCAAGCAGCGTCCAATCGCTTGAGCGCGGCGGGCGCGTTCAAAACAGAAAGCTATGAACTCGCCGTCGCGAACTCGCTCGGAACTTTTGCCTATCATCCCGGCACCCTCGCCGACTTGCACGCGGTGATGTCGGCGGATTCGGGAACCGGTTTTGCGTCCGCCGCTTCGCCGGATGTGCGCGATTTGAACGGCGACGCGGTGGGTGGCGAGGCGATGGACAAGGCATTACGTGCGCGCAATCCGCTGGCGCTGCAACCGGGTGAATACGCGGTGCTGCTCGAGCCGGCGGCAGTCGCGGATGTGTTACGCTTTCTGGGATTTTATTCCTTCAACGCGCTCGCGGTGCAAGAAGACCGTTCGTTTATGAAAGACCATTTTGGCGAAAAGGTCATGCACGAGTCTGTCTCGATCACCGATGATGGGCATTCTGCCGAAACCTTCAGCGTGCCTTTCGATTACGAGGGCGTGCCCAAGCAGCGCGTCACACTGATCGAAAACGGAATTGCGCGCGGCGTGACTTTTGATTCGTACACCGCGGGCAAAGCCGGCGGCGACGCACAATCCACCGGACATTCGCTCCCCGCGCCGAACACGCGCGGTCCCATTCCAATGCACCTGTTCCTGTCGCCCGGCTCGTCGAGTCGTGACGAAATTATCCGCTCGATCACGCTCGGAGTATTGGTGACGCGCTTCTGGTACACGCGCGTGGTGCATCCGCGGCAAGTGATGATGACCGGCATGACGCGCGACGGAACTTTTCTGATTGAACAGGGCGAGATCACGCAGCCGATCAAGAGCATGCGCTTTACGACCTCATACCTCGAGGTGCTAAAGAACGCGGTGCAAATCGGACGCGAGACGAAACTCTTTCACGAGGAGTGGGTCGGGCAGTCGCAGCGTGTGCCCGCGCTCCTCACCGAAGATTTCAACTTTACCGGCGTCACACAATGAACCAAGTGAAAAGTTAAAAGTGAAAAGCTAAAAGATAAAAGTTGCGGAATTGAACTTTTAATTTTTAGCTTTTAGCTTTCCCGCATCACTATCATGTCCAGCACTCTGACCATTGCCGAAATGTATAGTGCGCTCGCGGCGGAATACGAGCGCACTCGCGTGCCGCGCTTTCGCCCCTTTGTAAAAAAATTATTGCAGATGTATGACACGCGCCCCAAGTCGCGGGTGCTCGATGCGGGCACAGGCACCGGTCTCGCCGCGACGATGGTGGCGCCGCGCGTCGGGCGCGAGGGCAAGGTGATTGGTGTCGATGCGAGTGAAGGGATGCTCGCCCTCGCGCGCGAAAAGGCAAGGAACTTTGGCTTTACGCAGTGCGAGTTTCGCGTGGGCGACATTCACGCGCTCGAGTTTCCCGACGACACTTTCGACGTGGTGATGAGCTCGTTCGCGCATTTCGGCGAGCCGGCGCATCTTTTTTCTGAATTTCTTCGCGTGCTCAAACCGGAGGCGGCGCTGGTTTTTCAAGCCTGGTCGCCGCAGCACGCCGCGCCGGAAGCCGCCTACGAAAAAGTTTTTGCGCGGTTCAGTGTGACCCAGCCGCCGCCAGAGCTTGCCCGCTGGCGCGCCGCGGGATGCGAGCGCGAGCGGTGGGAAGTTTTGCAGACACCGGCGGACTATGAGCGCCTGCTGCAAGCTGTGGGCTTTCGGGAGGCGCAGGCGCATCTTGAAACTATCCCGCAGCATTTTGAAAATGGTGCGGCGTACGTGGACTGGCGCGCGGTTCACGGATTTCAACGCGTCGAACTGGCGGCGATGTCCGAATCAGAACGCGCGGAATTTCTGCACGCGGCGGCGGAAGCGTTGCATCCATTCGAGACAGCCAAGGGTTTAGATTTCGACTGGAGCGCCATCCAGGTGGTCGCGCGAAAATAGTTGAAGAGTCGCGTGGTCGGACGAGCGCGCACTGTTTCGCCTCCGACTACGCCACACATGCTCTGCTATGCGATTGCCGAAAAAAAATTTTTCCTCGCACGCGATAGTTCTCCTCGCCTACTCGCTGCTCACGATTGTCTTTACCTACCCACTCGCGTTTCGCATCGGCTCCGCTCTGCCGGGGATTGCGCCCGACACCTATGTTTACATCTGGAATTTGGAATGGGTGCGCCGCGCGATTTTCGAGCTTGGCACGAATCCCTTCTTTACGCGCGAGATGTACTATCCCAGCGGCGTCAGTCTGTATCTCAGTTCATTGATCTTGGGGAATGACCTGCTCGCGCTGCCGTTGCAATTTGCCTTCGGCGCGGTGTCGGCATACATGCTGATGACCCTCGCCATGTTTGTGCTCAGCGGCTACGGCGGCTATTTGCTCGCGTATGAACTCGTGCGTGAACGCGGCGCGGCGTTCTTTGCCGGAATGGTGTTCACCTTTTCGCCGTATCATCTGGCGCATTTGCTGTACAGTCATTTCGATTTGATGCCGCTGCAGTGGCTCCCGCTGTTTGCGCTGGCATTGAAAAAATTATTCGACCGTCCAAGTTTTTCTTACTGGCTGCTGGCGCTGGTGTTTCTCCTGTGGACCTCGATTACCGCGTGGTATTATGCGCTCTACGCCTTGCTTCTGTTCGCGTTCTATACGATGTATCGCGTGGCGCGGGCGCGCAATTGGCGATTGCTGCCCGCCGCGTTTTCGCTCGGAATTATTTATCTCGCGCTCGTGAGTCCGTCATTGGTTCCGATGTATAACGAGCGTGCCGATTGGCCCTCGAGTTTTCGTGGCGTCGAGGAAGCGGAGCGTTTCTCAGCCAACCTGTTAAGTTTCGTAACGCCGAGTTCGTATCAGACGTTCTGGGGTTCGGTGTTCGCGCCGGTGGCATCAACGTTCAATGGTGGACCGGCGGAGCGGACGCTATTCCTCGGATACACCACGATTGCATTGGCAATGGTCGCGCTCACCTCGCGCGTGGCGCGTCGGCGCGAATTATTTTTCTGGCTCGGTGCCGCGCTCTTTTTCCTCGTGGTCTCACTCGGTCCCATCTTGCGCGTGGGCGGAATTTCTGAATTCGGTCCCGATCACACTCCTATTTATCTCCCGTATGCGCTGCTGCTCAAGCTGCCATTGGTCTCGAATATTTTTGTCGTCGCGCGTTCGATCAGTCGTTTCGCCGTGATGGCAGTGCTGGGGTTCGCGGTGCTCGCCGCGTTCGGTCTGCGTCAACTGTCCGCGCGTTTTCGGATCGCACCCACGCTGATCACCCCAGTCGCGTGCGCGCTCGTCGGACTGGAGTTTATCACCGTGCCGCTGTGGACGACGCTTGCGCAAGTGCCCGCTGCGGTGGTCGCGCTGGCGGAACAGCGCGACGATTTTGCCGTACTTGATCTGCCCGTCGATTATCGTACGGGCGGCGAGGCGCTTTATTTTTCGCTCGCGAGCCGCAAGCCGACGATGAATGGCTATCACGCGCGGCTGCTGCCGAAACCGGGCATCGACGGCACGCCCGCGCTGCGCGGACTGCTAGAAATACCCGACTCCCGCGATATCCTGCTCGAGCCGGAGCTTACGCCTGCGCAGGTGTTGAGTTTTTTCAAGGTCCGTTATATTACGCTGCACAAGCAGACCAACGCGCCTGCGGCGCTGGCAGAGTCCGCGCGGTGGATTCAAGATCATTTCGGGAATCTCGCGCCAATGTCGGACGATCCCAAACTCGCGCTGTATGCGGTGCCCGATTCCGCCCCTCCGCCGCGTGTGGTCTCGTTTGCGGAGGGCTGGTATGAGCCGGAGCAATTGGCGAATGGAACCACGTTCCGCTGGATGCAGAATGACGCGCGCATTTTGATTTATTCGCGACAAGCCGAACCGGTGGAGGTCGAGTTCACCGCCGCGAGTTTCGCGCAGCCGCGTCGCTTGCAGATATATTTGAATGGCGCGCTGCTGTCGCGCCTTCGGATTCCTTCCGATGATGTCCGTTCCATTGCGCTGCCCCAGCTCGCGCTGCAGCCGGGTGCGAATGAACTGCGCCTGCATTCGATAGAGCCGCCGGAATCAGCCTCTGGCGCGGGCGCGTCGCACGACGAAAGATTGCTTTCGATTGTTTTTTCGCAGTTGCGTGTGAGAACGGCGACTTCCGCGCTGCAAAAGAATTGATAGATTCGCGCGGGCTGCGCGCGCCGGTGAACGCGCAGACACTCGAATGCTCAGGACGCCGAATCAGCGCGCTGTACATTTTTCCTCCGATGCAATTCTTCCAAAAGTTTCGCTCCACACCTCTCGCCGTTCTGATGGCGTATTCGCTGCTCACGCTTGTCTTTACTTACCCACTCGCGTTTCGCATCGGCTCCGCTCTGCCGGGGATTGCGCCGGATACGTTCCTGTATATCTGGAATATGGAGTGGGTGCGCCGCGCGATTTTCGAATTCGGCACGAATCCCTTCTTTACCCGCGAGATGTACTATCCCAGCGGCGTGAGTCTGTACTTTCACTCGTTAATCTTGGGAAGCGACTTGCTTGCGCTGCCGCTGCAATTCGCGCTGGGTTCTGTCTCCGCCTATATGTTGATGACGCTCGCGATGTTTGTCTTGAGTGGCTATGGCGGTTATTTACTTGCGTATGAACTGGTGCGCGAACGCGGCGCGGCGTTCTTGGCGGGATTTATTTTTACCTTCTCGCCGTATCACCTGGCGCATTTGTTGTACAGTCATTTCGATTTGATGCCGCTGCAATGGCTGGCGCTGTTCGCGCTGGCGTTGAAAAAATTATTCGACCAGCCAAGTTTTTCGCGTGGGTTACTGGCGCTGGTATTTCTGGTGTGGACCTCGATCACCGCATGGTATTACGCGCTCTATGCCGCGATTTTTTTTGCAATCTATACCTTGTATCGTTTCGCGCGCGTAACCTCTTGGCGAACCTTGATGCCCGCGCTCGCGCTGGGGAGCGCGTATCTGATTGTCACGAGTCCGCTGACTGTGCCGATGTTAAATGAGCACGGCGACCTGACGCAAAATTTTCGCGGCGCAGACGAAGCCGAACGCTTTTCCGGCAACTTGCTTAGCTATATTACGCCGAGTTCATATCACACATTATGGGGTTCGGTGTTCGCGCCGGTGGCATCGACGTTCAACGGTGGAGCGGCAGAGCGCACCTTGTTCCTCGGATACACCACGATCGGACTGGCACTCGTCGCGCTGGCGCGGCAGCGCGGTCGCGAATTATTCTTGTGGTTCGCCATCGCGCTGGTGTTTCTGTTGCTGTCGCTCGGACCGTTCCTGCACATCGGCGCGAGCAGCCGCTTTGGTCCCGGGCGCACGCTGATCGAATTACCGTACTCGCTCGCGTTCAATGTCCCGGTTTTGTCCGCCCTCTTTACCGTCGCGCGTTCGATCAGCCGTTTTGGTGTCATGGTCGCGTTGAGCTGCGCGCTGCTGGCGGCGTTCGGGCTGAAGGAGCTTGCTGCGCGTGTGCCGCGAATCTCGCGCGGGTTGATGACCGCGCTCGCGTGCGCGCTGGTCGGCGTCGAGTTTTTGGTGGTGCCTCTCACGACGACCTCCGCGCAAGTGCCCGCGGCGATTCAAGCCATCGCCGCCGAGCGCGGCAGCTTTGCAATGTTCGACCTACCAGTCGATTTTTACGCCGGCTCGGAGGCAATGTTCTACTGGACGGTCGATCATCGACCGACGACGATCGGTTATCACTCGCGACTGCTGCCGTATCCGGGAATCGACGGCGTGCCCGCAATGCGCGCGCTCGTCGGTCAATCGGAGGCGCCTGATTTTATTGCAGAGCCGAATCCGTCACCGCTGCAAGTGCTGAATGGATTGAACGTGCGTTACATTGCTTTGCACAAGAAATCAATTGGCGGGACGGCGGTGCAGGACGCGGCGAGCTGGCTGAATGAAAAGATTGGTGCGCTCACGCCTTTGAGCGACGACGCGCAGCTAACGCTTTACGCGGTCCCCGCTGTGCCCGCGCCGCCGTTCGTGCTTTCGATTCAGGGCGGCTGGCACGCGCCGGGCGCGGGCGCGGATGGAGGCGTGTGGCGCTGGATGCAGAACGACGGGCGCATCTCGATTTTTTCCAGAGAGGCGAAAACAGCCGACCTTGATTTCATCGCCTACGGTTTGCAGCAGCCGCGTCACGTACAGATTTTTGTGAACGGCGCGCTGGTGAAACAGGTCAGCATTCCAGCGGACGACATTCGGCACGTGGTCGTGTCCGCGCTGCCGCTGGAGTCGGGTGCGAATGAATTGCGCTTTCATTCGGTCGAGCCGCCGGAACAGCCCGCCGCGCTCGGCTTGAACGAGGATGACCGGTTCATCTCGGTCGCGTTTTCGCGATTGAGAATCGTCGCGGCGCGGTGATGTTGCGCCTTGGGTTAAAGTACGACACACGCGGCTTGATTTTTTTCGCGAGTGTGGCAAAATATCTTCGGTCGTTCTACTCCAAAACCACAGGAGGTCATTGATGCTCGTCAATATCGTCAGTCTTTTGGTCCTGATTGCTCTCGTTGTACTGTTCGCCTCGCTCGCGCGCCGCGCGTGGCGTTCGCGGAACGCGTTCGTGAAATGGATCGGCGTGATTGTCGCGGGCTTGCTGACGTCCATCTTGACTCTCGTCACGATTCTCGCGATCGTGGGTCTGGTTAAGTTCAACGCCGCGCTTGCCAATCCGGTGCCGAATGTTAAGGTCGCGGCGAGCGCGGACCAAATCGCGCACGGTCAAAAAATTATCAACCAGTGTGGCTGCCATACGATGTCGGGCGCGCCGCCGCTCGCGGGGGGTAATGAAAGTTTTGCCCCGCCCCCGCTCGGCACATTGTATGCGGTCAACCTGACGCCCGTGGAACCGCTGAAGGATTGGTCGGACGGCGAAATCATTCGCGCGATTCGCGAGGGCGTGCACAAGAATGGACGCGCGCTCTACGTGATGCCGTCGGGCGCCTTCCACAATTTCAGCGATGACGATGTGCAAGCGATTGTGGCATATTTGCGCTCGCAGCCGCCGGTGCAGCACGATACGCCGGACAATAATCTGACCGTGCTCGGCTTGGCGCTCGTCGCTTCGGGCGTATTCGCCAACTCAGCCCAGCCGCCGATCACGCAGCCCGTCGTCGCGCCGCCCGCGGGCACGGCGGAACGCGGCAAGTATTTTGTCGACACCTTTGCATGTCGCGATTGTCACGGCGAAAACCTCGCGGGTGGAACTCCCGGCGGTTTTGCGCCGGTCGGTCCGAATCTCACGCCGATTATGCCCAAGTGGAGCGATGCCGATTTTCTTAAAATGATTCGCACCGGAGTTGATCCGAGCGGTCACGCGCTCGATCCGAGTACGATGCCGTGGAAAGAAATATCCGCGCGATACGCCGACGACGAATTGAAAGATATGTATACTTATCTCCACGGTCTGACGCCGATTCAGAAATGATCGAGCGAGACGGCATATATGCTTCGTACAGAGACTGACGAGACCAAGAACGAATCGACCGCGCAATCGAACAACGTTGGTGCGGTGGTCAGCGTACAGATTTGTCCCGGGCATCGCGCGCCGATGCGAATGTTAGGGTCCGCGCAGGTGGTGGAGAATCGCGGCATCGTGGGAGATCGCCATGCTCGCGCCAATGGCTCACGCCAGGTGTTGCTGATCGAAGAAGAAACGTTGCGCGAATTGGACATCCCTATCGGCGCGGTAAAAGAAAATATCACGACGCGCGGAATCGAGCTGATGCGTTTGAGCAAGGGCACGCGCGTGCAAGTGGGCGAAGCGATTTTTCAAATCACCGTGGCTTGCACGCCGTGCTTGTTGATGGACGAGATTCGACCGGGGTTGAAAGAAGAATTGAAGGGTCAGCGCGGGATGTTGGCGCGCGTGGTGCGCGGTGGAGAGATTCGCGTGGGAGATGAGATTAGAGTGATGAGCGATGATGACTGAGAGGGAGTTGCAGGTTGCGGGTTGAAAGAAAAGGTGGTCGAAGGTTGTAGCTGGCAACCCTTCCGGTTGGTCTCTTGTCGAATGAAAAAAGCCCGCGCGTGATTTCACGTCGCGGGCTTGTTCCTATTCAATACTTTCAGTGCGCTGGCTGTCTCACTAAACAGGACTCTCTGATGATTTCACGGATGAACACATACGATATTTGGAGGGCAGGGAGTTTGGGTCG
>JBBSHK010000020.1:0-14469 GCA_038253185.1 Anaerolineae bacterium
CAAATCGTACTTGACCTCCGGTTTTAAGCGCGTGCTCAGGCGCGCGCCCGGCGGCAACATCGCGCGCAGTTCTTGCACGAACTCTTTCGGCGCGTGTTGCAGCAAAATGTTTTGTTGCGGCGCAAGTCCGAGCTTGTCTGCTTCGGGGATCATCGTCGTCGCGGCGCGCGTGCTTCATGGCGCCGATAATGCGTCAGCTTCATTTCCAAATCGCCGCCGCGATAAAGCAGCGGGACGCCGTGATGATCTGCCCAAAATTGATTCGCCACGGCATTTTCGACACCGATGCGCGTCATGTGATATTTGAGCGCGCTGAATTCGCCCGCGGGTACCTCAATTTTTTCCTCGGCGAGCGCTTCGTAGCTTTGGCGCTCGGTGATGGCTTCGAGCGAAGGCACGCGAACAAAAATGACGTCAAGCTCGCGCGTCTGCCCGAAGGGCAGTGTCGTCCGCACCAGCGTCACCATCACGGTCAGCGCGGAACGGCGCACGTCCACTTCGTGTTGATTGGAAAACGGCAGTTCGTAATTAGCGACCCGCGCGCCCTCCACTTGCGCGAGCCATTTATTACCCGCTATGCGCTGCGTTGAATTCAGCACCTCTCCGTTTTGTTCTAACCGGATAGTCAAACTGCGCGGCGACCACGCGCGCGTGAGTTCGAAATCGAGATTGACGATGTACGCCTCCGGCGCGCTAAATTCCGCGCGTGAAGAAATGACAATCCCACCGCGTCCGAGTTGCGAAATCTGCCACGTCTCTTGTCCCGCGCTCGCGCCAGCGCTAAAATATTCGTATGTGCCTTCCGCGACCAATTGTCCTCTAGCCAATGTTCCTCCAAATCTTTTGATTTCCGCATCTCGATGCGGTCGCCGCGTTTGAACTCTCTCGACAATTAATCTCTCACGCTAACACTTGCCGCAACTGTTCGGGCGTAATGTTGCCGCCGCTCAAAACCAGGGCGACTTTTTTCCCGCGCAACTGTGCGCGTACTTCGAGCGCGGCGGCGAGCGAGGACGCGCCCGCGGCTTCCGCCAACGTTTTCGCTTTTTCTAAATAGAGCACGATGGCGCGGCGGATCGCGTCGTCGTCCACCAAAATAAAATCGTCGAGGTGCTCCCACAAAATCTGCTGCGGCAGCGAGAACGCGCTCCGCGTTGCCAGACCTTCCGCGAAGGTTTCCATTTTGTCTTGAACCAACGATTTGGATTGCCACGAGCGAAATGCGGCGGGCGCGCCACTCGACTGTACGCCGATCACGCGAATGTTCGGGTTCAGCGCTTTTGCCGCGAGGCACGCGCCCGCCGCGCCGCTGCCGCCACCGATGGGAACGATGATCACGTCCACGTCCGGTTGCTGTTCGATAATTTCCAGTGTGTGCGTAGCAACACCCGCGATCAGCAGCGGCTCGTTGCCGGAGTGAATATAGCGCAGCTCGCGTTCTTGACGGGGCATTACGCCATCCGTTCGATTACCGCGAGTGTGATGACCCGTGTCAGCGAGGGTCTCGCAGTACTCACGCGCGTCGTCGAAATCCTTGCCGTGAAAAATAATTTCCGCGCCGTTCGCGCGCATTGCCTCGACTTTGACCGGATTCGCATTTTCGGGAACAACGATGGTTGCGGGCACACCAAAGAGTTTTGCGGCGTAGGCGACCGATTGTCCGTGATTGCCGGTCGAAGCGGTGATCACACCGAGCGCGCGTTCATCGGGCGAGAGTTGTGACATCAGATTGATGCCGCCGCGAATTTTGAACGCGCCAATCGGTTGATAGTTTTCATGTTTCACAAAAACTTGTGTGCCGACGATTTGATCCAGCGCGGGATAATGGTGCAGCGGTGTGGGCGCGAGATACGGCGCGATATTCTGTTTCGCTTTGAGAATGTCGAGAAAGGTGGGGGCTTGGATTTTCGTTTCCATAGATTGTATGTGTTACGACGTGAACGCGTGTGATTGTACCATAGGCGAAATGCGCGGTCAATGCAGCCGCGATTTCCTTGCGCGGATATTTGAAAGCGCTATAATGAATTTATGCACGTTTCAAGCGCGACTCGTCCTCTCATACTTTTCATATTTTTCATATTCCTAATCCTGAGCAGTTGCACTCCCGCTACCGAGACCACGCAAGCCCCAACACAGGCGCAAGTCGCTCCAACCAAATTCGCCTTCGCGGTTACCTCGACGCCGCATTCAACTACTCAGCCGACCTTAAAGAATCCGATCAAGTCGCCGACCAACCTGCCGAGCGAGACGCCGTCGCCGACGCCAAGCGTTGGTCCAAGTTCAACGCCCACGCTCACGCCGACGCCCGCGCCGCCGCTGCCGCTGCGCGATGATTTACCGCCGCTCACCCTAAAAGATTTTCAGCGCCCCGCGAGTGATAACGGACTGGGGATTCATTTTCTCTCGCGCGGTTATTACGATGAAGCTGAACTCGACAAAGAAATCGCGCGGATGCAGTCGCTGCATCTGAAATGGGCGCTTGTCATCTACGCGGACGAAAATCAACTCGACCGCGCGGCAAAGAAATTTAAAGCCGCGGGCATCACAGCCGTCTGGCGCAAAGCGCTGCGACCTTATCAACGCTACCAGAGCTGGGGACGCGATGTCAAGGTCTTGCTCGACAACGGAGTGCCGCCGTACATGCAGTTATACAATGAGCCGGAGCTTCCAGCGGAATGGGACGACCGCACGATGGACCGCTCGGAATTTACGGCGAACCTGATGCAAGCAGCCAAGGATGTTTACAACGCGCAAGGGTATCCCGGCATTCAATTCATTGACGACGACTGGCTGCGCGATTTTATTACGCAGGTGTACGCGCGTCAGGGTGAGCCGCTCTTTCACCGGATGTTTTTTGTCGCGCACGCGTACGGATTGAATCATCCGCCGGATTACGCCGAGGATATGAATGGCGTACTCGGCTTTGTGACTTTCGCCCAAATTTTCCAGCGACGCCTCGGCTTTATTCCGCCGTTCGTCGTCGGTGAAGGGGGCTGGAAGATCGAGTCGAAAGAGGACAATCGTTTTCCGCCGGTTGATGATACGCTGCATCGCGACTATGCGCTCGCGGTCTTTGACTGGTTCCGCACAGGGAAGATGTCGAATGGTAATCCGCTGCCCGACTATTTGTTCGCGTTCTGTCCATGGATGCTCGCGGGCGGGGATGAAGCGGGCGCGTGGTACGATTCATTCACAGGTGAGCGCACGCTGACGATTCGAGCGGTGCAGCAGATGCCGATGTTTGTGCGGAAATTCTCTTGGGACAAGTAAAAGTGTCAGGTGTCATGTGACAAGGTGACAGTTGCGTCTTATTGACCATGCAGGACGAGCTTGACAATTACCCTAAGCGCGTTCAATGTTGCCCAACGACTCGCGTCTGATTCTTCCTCGAGGCGCGTGAGCAAACTCCCATTCAGACTTTTTTCGAGGGGCCATTGACTCGACTCGCTCTGTTTGGAAATTACATGTTCTACTAATCGCGTGGCACGCGGATCGTGCGCGCAATTGTATGCGGCGAGCACTCGAAGCTTGAAAAGCGGATCGCTCGCGTGAAATTGTGGGAATGTCAGGAGGGTAAAATCCGTTTTCTGCCCTAGTTCATCAAGAAGCTTTTGGCTCTCTACATCCGCTGCTTTTCTGATCTCTGTGTCATCCAAGAAATTTCTCCAAGCCCAGAGAACAACTACTCTTCCTGCGCCTAACGGTATTCTCGCTGCTATGTCCAGCCATAATCGCGCCGCTTTCAACACGCGCTCATCGGATTGCAAATTGAAATAGGCGAGAGCATTGATCAGGTAACCAGAGCTGACTGAATTAAATCTCGTGAATCTACCTTCGTCATTCAAAAAATTCTGCAGCACGAATTCACACGCGTTGCGCGCACGCCGACTCGTGCGCGGAATCCCCAGTTCTGCCAACAGCGCGAGATTCCACAGCGTCGCGGTGTAGCGCGGCTCGGCTAATGATTCTGCCGGTTCCCAATATCCTTCTGGTTTTTGCGCGGCGAAAATTTCTTGAACGGGATCTGAATACAGAACGCGTTCGCGCGCCTCGATCACGGCTTTGGAATCTTCAGGGCGATGCGCGAGGTCGATGAGGTACCACAGATATACGGAAGGATTCGCGTCGGCGTCGAGCAGAAAACGCGTTGGGTCTTGGCGCAGATATTTTCTCCAGCGCTCGACTTCGGGACTGAACCTTGGCTCACTCACAGGCGCGCTTTGATTTTTCCGATCACGCGCGCGAGTCCGCTCGGCTGCGCGCGGTCGAGCATCGGCTGCAAGGTTGCGATCATCGGCGCGAGTCGCTGCGAAACCCTTTGCGCGGTCGCGGCATCCAATTTTTCGTACGGCAGCAGTTGATGCGCGCGTGCCCACGACGAGGTCCACTGCTCGATTTCGATTTGATCGCCCAATGCCTCTTTGATCTCGAACGCGCGGGCATCGAAATAAGTGAATAGCTCCGCATTGGTCGCTTTGTCGGATTCGAAATGGAGTCCGATCTCAATCATCTTTTCTTTGCCACGCACCCACACCTCGTAGTGGATCGTGCGCTTGGCGTAATAAAACTGCACCAGCGTAAAACGTTTGCGCGTGCGAAAACCGCGCAAGCGCATAGGTAATGTCTGGCGAGTATTCTCGACGACGAGATTGAGAAATTCGTTGACGCGCATTCAAGCGATGACCGATGACGGACGACGGACGACGGCAGAACCCCTCCCTTCCTCCCCTTGGTAAGGGGAGGAGAGGCGGGGTCGGCTGTCGCCCAGATTCTCATCCAGAAACAAAAGCACGCGCCGCTCATACTCCGCGCGCACCAATTTATCTACGGAGCGATGTGCCGCGCCTTCGACCAGCCACAATTCCTTCGGCGCTTTCGCTGCGGCGTAAAGTCGTTCCGTTTCACTCGGCGGCACGAGTTGGTCGTTGCCTGCCTGTATAATTAATACCGGACGCGGCGAGATTAGTCCGATACTTTTTTCGGGCGAATGCGCGAATAAATTACAGCGCGCCTCGAGCGAGGCGAAGGCGACGACGAGCGACGCGGCAACGGGCGCGAAAAATTTTGGAATATGGAATGAGGGCTCGTGATGCGTAATCAGCGTGTAGAGATTGGCAAACGTGCAATCGGCGACGACACAGCGAATCGCCTCGGTCAGAGGCGCGGTCTGTAGCGCGACCGAACCGCCCATCGAGAACCCGAGCACGCCGACGCGCTCGATGCCGCGCGATTTTAGGAAATCAATTGCCCCGAGTAGATCACGCGTCTCGTAAAAGCCTAACGTGGTCAAGGTGCCATCGCTCAGCCCGTGCGCGCGATGATCGAAATACAAAAGGTTATATCCCGCGCTCGTCAACCACGCCGCGTATTCCAGATCGGGCGAGCAGTCGCCGCGATAACCGTGACTGAATACGACCGTGCCGCGCGCCCGCGACGCGGGAATCCAATAGCCGCGCAGTGTGATGCCATCGCGCGATGGAAATTCAACCGGCGTCGCGTCGAATCCCAAGTCAGAGGGAGAGGCGCAAGCAGCTTGACGCGGCGGGTGGGTGAGCGCGTGCGCGTAATAGGCAGAGATGGCGAGAAAAGTAATTAGCGCGAGCGTGAGGAAAAGTACAATCCCAATCACTATCTACTTAACGAAGGGCGCGCTATTTTGCATTTCTAGTGAACGAGCAAAATAGCGCGCAGATTATCGCGTGAGCGTTTCTGATTCACAGACCATCAAGATTTTTGCGGGCGTTCACTGGCATCAACTGTCGTTTGCTCTTCTGGCTCATCGTCGTCCTCCCAACCGATGATCCACACGCACAATCCGGCGAGGACCACAGTTGCAACCGAGAGCGCGAGCAGTTGAGTGGGCAAGAGCCCAACATCTTTTGCCGCCCACAATAAAATAATGACCATACCGACGGCGAGCGCAATCCACGCGACAATACGCGGGTGACGATTTCCAAATTCGCGGATTGATATCATTTCAACTCCTTCAGAACTGGAGGTTGGAGGTTGGAAGTTCGACTTATGCGGTCTGGCTCCAACCTCCAATTTCTAATTTCCAGCATTAGATTGGTCGTGTCACGATTTTTTCGGTGAGACGCTTGAGATAAATGGTCTCGCCTGATTGTACTACACCTTTGGCGACGGCGCGCCAGACCGGGTGCATGTCTTGAATCGGACTCGCGGAATAGCCCTTTGCCGCGGCAGCCGCGCGCACGAGCGCATCGTTGACTGGTGTGCTGATCAGCAAGACGACCTCACAGGCAAGCCCTAGCGCTTCTTGCTCCATCGCGGACAGGAGTTGAGGGAATACGCGCGGCGCGAGGTCGGGCGAACGCGTCGATAGGTCCCGCGCGACCGCCACCAGGTTCTCTGCTTTCCACGCCATCAAGGCGATGGGGTCGCCTTCTGCTTCGGCGAGCCAAAAACCCCACGCGCCGAAACGTTGCAGCGTCGCCGCGCGCGACAGTGGTGTTTCAAGCCCCTCCGCCTGCGCCAGCAGCGTCGAGAGTAAATTCACATCGGTCGGACGCGCGCGGCGCACATTGATGGGTATTTCGCGCGCCGGTCGGATTACTTCCGCGCTTCGCTCGTGCGCGGCGATCACAGTTTGGCTCGTTTGCTCGACAGCAGCCGACGCGGGGGTCGGAGCGAGTCCCAAGAGCATACTGAGCAGTGGAGTTTTTTCTTTTGCCTGCTCCGCGTGAATCGCCGCGAAGGCGCGTGTGACTTGCACCCGCGTTGCTTCCACGCTGCGGCTGTTATCAATGACAACCGTTGCCAGTTTCAATTTGGCTTCGAGCGGCGGCTGCGCGCGCAAACGCAACTGCGCGTCGATTTCGCTCATCGCGCGTTCTTCAATCAAGCGGCGCTTTTGTTCCGCCGCGGGCGCGGTCACGAGCCACATCGCATCGCAGAATTTATCCAGCCCCGCTTCGACCAGCTTGATCGCTTCAATCACGACGACCGGCTCTGACGCATCGCGCAGTAGCAGCGCGAGCTGCGTCGAAACGGCGGGATGTACAATCGACTCGAGCTTTTGCAATTTGGCGCGGTCGGCAAAAACAAGCGCGCCCAACTTTTGCCGATCCACCTCACCATCCGCGTGCAGTACCTCCAAGCCAAAAATATCCACGACCGCGCGCCACGCGAACGTGCCTTTCAACAGTGCCGCGTGTGAGAGCGCATCGGCATCTATCGCCCGCACGCCGAGCTGCTCGAGCATCCGCCGCACGGTGCTCTTGCCCGTGGCAATATTTCCGGTGAGACCGATCAAATACATAGGTCAAGGGTTACAGGTTGAAAGTTGAAGTTTAGCACGTTGGAACTTACTTTCAACTTTTAACTTGCCACCTTCACTGCGGCGGCTTGTATTCCACCGCGCCGGGCGGTGTGACGATGGTGGCGGCGCTTACCGCGCCCGTGATTTGATTCGGCGTCGGATGCGCGAGATAATTTTTCATGCGCTGATAACCCTGCTCGATCATTTCGGCAGTGTGTGAAAAATCCTCGATCGGAATTCCGCCGAGAATATCGCCGAGGTAAACATAGTGCAGCGTCGCTTTGGAAAAACGCAGCGCGCGTTCGAGGTCGCGCAGCAGTTGTTGATAGACCACGACGCTGACGGTGCGCATGCCAATCTTGTAAATGCCATGCACCGGCTCGAACGGTGCGCCGTATTCCAAATCGAGCACATAAATAGTGTCCGCGCCTTTATCGATAGCGATGCTGATCGGCACGTTCGCGACCACGCCACCATCCACGAATTGATGCCCGTTGAATTCGAGCGGGGGCCAGGCGATGGGCAGCGCGGAACTCGCCAGCGCCGCGTCCACGATTCGCGCGCCCGGATCGTCGCCGTACAAAAATAATTTGCCTGTCTCGAGGTCGGCAGTCGTGAGATAGAGTTTGATCTTCAAATCGCCGAACGTCTCGACCCCCGGCGGAATATTTTTCGCGATGTAATTGTGCACCGCGTCGCCGCTGTTCAAACTATCTTTGCCGAGAATGAAACGAATGATGTGTGTGAGAAAACCTTGTGGAAAAATATCGCGGCGCGTGGTGTTCAACCAGATGTTGGCGAGACGTTCCACGCCCGCGCGAGTCGGGTCGGCTGCCAGGAACGCGGAATTTAACGCGCCCGCGCTCGTGCCGACCAGCATTTCAGGCACGATGCCCGCTTCGAATAGCGCGCGCATCGCGCCGACCTGAATCGGTCCGCGATTCCCACCACCGGAAAGTGACCAGGCGATCATAGAAAAAGTTAAAAGTTAAAAGTTGAAGGTTAAAAGTTAGAACGCTAGAGCTTTTGGACTCTTAACTTTTAACTTTCAACCTTCAACCTATTCCCCAATAATTTGTATTCGCACCTCGCGCGTGCGCGGGGTGTTGTCGAAATCGAGCAGAACGATCTGCTGCCATTTGCCGAGCGTCAATTCACCATTCTCAATTGGCACCGACACCGACGATCCGAGCAGCGAGGCGCGGATGTGCGAGTGTCCATTGTCGTCGTACTCGTGATTGTGCTGATAGTCCGCGTCTTCGGGCGCGAGTTTCTCGAACGCGGCTTTCAAATCTTGCAGCGTTGCCGGTTCATACTCGCTCGTCGTCACGGCAGCAGTGGTGTGCTGGACATAGACCACGACAATTCCATTTTTGATTTTGCTTTCGCGGATCACGACCGCGACCTGCTCGGTCAAATTGATGATGTCGGTATCGCCGCGCGTTTTTTGTTTTAGTACTTTGCTATAGACCATTTCTGACTCACTCGACGGGCGACAGAGGACGGGATTGCTCAATAATACTTCCGTCGCCCCCGTACTTCAATCTCACGGTCGGCGCGTAATTCAGCGGCGCGATTTCAAACCAGGTGTTGCCCGGTTTCAAAGTAATCGTATTCCCACTCGCGTCGACAAATTGGAAAAAATGTTGCAGGGTAGGACGGCGCCAGGTCGCGGTGATTTGTACGCCGTCGCGATAAATTCGCGCCACGCCGCTGCCGGTCAACTCCACGAACGCGCTGGCGAAATTATTCGAGTCCTCGATAAAGTTCGTCGGTTGGTATTCCGCGTCTAGCACGACAACATTCGCCGCGCTGACTTGGGTCGTGCTGATGCTTCCGGCAATGCTGCATGCCCGCCCCCAGCCCGGCGTAATTCCATATTGCAGAGTGTTGTGCGCCGCGCCATTGATATAGCGATAGTAACGTCCCGCTGTCGCGTCGTAGCTCCACACCGTCGTGCCCGCGGCGCCGATGGGCCAAGGCAAATGGTCGAGACCAATTGATTTGACCGGAGTGCCGCTCGCGGGCGCGGCGTCAAAATCAAAGCCGCGCAGTGGCACTGCTTTCTCCAAACCGCGCGCGGTCAAATAATCCTGAAGATGTTGCACCGTCGAGGCAAAGCGCGTTTGAAAACCGCTGCCGATCGTACAGTACGCGGCTGGCGCAAAGAGATCGTCGAGATTCAAACGCGTCCAGGGAAGTTTAGACAACAAGTAGCGCGTGTCTTTGCTCGCGCCCGAATGCGCCAGCGCGCCGTCGAACATTGGCGTGAGACTGGCGTTGACCGGACGCGCGCTGCGGAAGGGACGAATCGTGCCATTCTGTCCGAGAAAGACCGCAGTGAAACGCGTCGTCGCAAATACGCCGTTGCGCTGGTCGATCAATTCTTCGAAAACCAGATCGGCTTGGTTGAGCCCCGTTTGGGGTCGCGCCGAAGCGTCATTGCCAATGCGCGCGAGCAGCGGGCGACGCTGCAACAGAGTAGCGTCAGCGACTTGGAGTCCCGTCAGCGGATTCGCATTCGCGGGGCGTGACGTAATCGCTTCGGGCGGATACGCGCCGAGTTTGGAAAAATAATTGATCGACGGCGCCATAAACCAAACATTGCGCCCGATGCCGCTCCACGCCGGGGGTGCAGCAGAGTTAAAGGGCGCAAGCAATGCGGGTGCACCGGACGCTGCTGGAGGGGTGGATGGGTGCGCGCGGCTCAGCCAGTCATTGGCGAATCCATCAGGCTCACGCGTGCCCGCGAAGATTGCGGTCGCGGACGTAGCGCTTGGCGTTTCGTTCAGAGTTATGGACTGCGCGGGGGTCGGAACATTCGCCGCCGCGAGTTGCGAAACTTGAAGCGGCGCGTCGGGTGTACGCGCGGCAGCAGTGCAGCCGACGAGGCTCATTAAAAAAATGGTGAGAGCGATTTTGCAGAGAGGGGTCGCGCGCGTGAGGGCGAAATACATTTACTTCTCCGAGAGAGCGGCTGCAGAGCTTGGGCATTATAACAACAATGCAGCGGGATGACAATTGAATCGGTTGTATGCTCAGGGCGCGACACAAATTGTACGCGGCTGAAACTTTGACTTGTCATTTTGTAAATGCTAAGATGGCGCGCCATGCCGAGCCGCCCATTCACAATTCTGTCGCGTGTTCTGTGGAGCGGCGTCGTCCTCGGTCTGCTCGGCTATCTCGCCCTCACGCTGTGGATTGCCTTCAGCGGAATCTTTTTTCCGTACCAACTTGATTACGGCGAAGGCATCGTCCTGTGGTTCACGCACGAGCTGGCGCGCGGTCACTCGATTTACAAAGGTCTCGAAGGACTGCCGTATGCCTCCAACAATTATCCTCCGCTTGCCACCGTGCTCGCGTTGCCGTTTCAATTCCTCTTGGGCGACAGCTATATCGGCGGACGCTGGTTGAATTTCGCGGCAGCGCTGCTCACCGGCGCATTCATTTATCGAATCGTCCGCGCGGAAACGCGCAGTCGGCGCGCGGGCGCGCTCTGCGCGCTTTTTTTTCTCGGCTCGACCTTCGTCTATCACTGGATTCCGCTGTATCGCGTCGACCTGATCGGACTCGCGTTCTCGGTCGCAGGAATTTTTTTTGTGTGGAAATGGGAGAAGGAAGTCACAGGTCGCAGGTCACCGGTTGGAAAGAATTCTTCTGCTTTAATTTGGAATTTAGGACCTGCGACTATATTTTTTCTTTGCGCGCTTTATACCAAGCACTCACTTTTTTTTGCGCCGGCGGCGGCGGTGGTCGCGATCTTTTTGCGTGAGCGCCGCGCCGCGACTCTTTTTGCTGGCGCGCTCGCGTTGAGCGGCGGCGCGATCTATCTCGCTCTGGACTTCTGGACGCGCGGCGGGTTCACTTTTGGTCTGGTGGAATCGAACGCGACGATTTGGTTGTGGAGCACCTTCCTGCCGCTAGTCGAGAGTTTCGTGCAGAGTTTAGCGGTGCTGCTGCTGCTCGCGATGTGGGGCTGGTGGCAGCGCGTGCGCGCGCATCATCTCGGCGTCTTGGAAATCTACGCGCTGACGGGATTGGGTTCACTCACGCTCGCAGGTCGCATCGGCGCGTACGACAATTATTTGTTTGAAGCGGTGGTGGTAGTGTGTATCTTCGCGGGCATTGCGCTCGCGCCAATGCTGCGCCTCGCTATGCGCGCGCCGATGTGGGTGCCACTGGCGTTGTTACTGCAACTGGTCTTACTTTGGCGCGACCACGATCCACGCATTGCACTTACACTTTTCGATTGGACCCGCGCGGGGAATCTGGACGTTGCGCCGCTCGTGCGCGCGGCGAACGGCATTGTGATTTCTGAAGATATGGGGCTGCTGGTGACGAACGGCAAGCCGGTGGACTATTACACCTTTCAGTACAGCAGTCTCGCGCGCGCGGGCAAGTGGAACCAGCGTTGGGAGTTGGCGAATTTGCGCGCGGGAAATTTTCCGCTGGTGATTTTACTTCAGGGGACGCGCGAAGACATCGACAAGTTTCGCAATTTCACGCGCGAGTTTGCTTCGGCGCTGGACTATGGCTATGCGCTGAAAACGGAGAACGTTCGCTATGAGGTGTACGCGCCCGCGCCGCTGGCGCATCTGCGCGACGACGAGTTCGAGAGCAAATTAAAATTGATCGGCTGGAGTCTATCGCCGGAGAGCGCGCGTGCCGGCGATGCGCTCGCACTCTCAATCGTGTGGCGAGCGGAACAAAAGTTGAACGCGCGGTACAAAACGTTCGCGCATCTCGAAGAGGCGAAGGGGGGAGTGGTGGCGCAGGACGATCACGAGCCGAAAGCGGGAGTTTATCCGACGACCAATTGGGCACAGGATGAAATGGTGCGTGAGGTTTATTCTTTGCGCCTGCCGAGCCGCGCCTCTGCAACGTACTCGCTGCGCGTCGGCTGGTACAATATGGTTACCCAAGACCGCTTAACTGTGGAGAATGGAGCAGATTTTGTGGAATTGACGCAAGTAGAGATCAAGTAGCGCTCAATCAGAAAGCAGGAAGGTTAACCTTCCTGCTTTCTGTTCTTTCGAGTTACGCTTCGACCTGAGCTTTCTGTTCGTGATAGTCGCTAATGTTTTCGTAAATGTCGTCCGGAAATTTCAGGTCCTTGTACACATTGCAGGCATCGGGATCGTCCGGGTTGGGGCAGATTGGAAAGTCTTGCTCCTTTTGCCATTCGAGCACACGCTCGCGCTTGGGCGGATTATAATCTCTGTCCTGGGCTTGCTGCACCAGCGCGCGTGCCTCCGCTTCGCTAAAATCTTTATCCTTTTGCAAGTACTGCACCAATTCGTCCTCACTCATAAAGTGACGCGCCACCATTGCAAACACGAGCCGCCCATAGTGCCCGATGTCTTTGCCCGCGTCCAGCGCATCCAGCAGGTGCGCCATCATATCGTTGTTTCGCAAAGCTTGAACAGCCATTGCTGCTCCTCACCGCGTCGAATAAAAATCAGGGTAAGCCTTAACCGGCGCATTCGACCCTCGCACAATTACAACTCATCTCCAAAAATGAAATTTCTTTACGGAAGTTGCGCCGCGCTGTGTGATTTTTACTCGTTATCCCGCGCCAGATTGGGTTTTTGAGATGAGTTGTAATTTTTATAACGATAGAACGGATGAGCTATAACGGGTTGCCGCGATTCCTCAGAGCGTAAATTATCCCGAGCACGAAAAAGACGCCGCCGACAAATATTACGATTGCGCTCGCAGGCAACGACGTATTTAGATTTCGAGTGCCACCGAACGCGAAAATCGCAGACCCAATCAGGACGAAGAGTCCTCCCAGCCCGAGCATAATGAAGTTGGACGAGGAGAACGATTGCAAAAAATCCGGCGGGACGAACGCGGCGATTGCGATTGCCGCGGCGAGCACCACAACTTGTGCGCCCACCAAATAGGTCAAATGCATCTGGCTGAAAATGGCGGTGCCGACAATGAGCGGCAGCAGCCCAAACATTCCACCCCACACGATAAAGAACCAAGTCATACATCCGAATTGGCGCGCGAGGAATTGGCGGAGTGACCAACCCAGCGCGGAGCCGCCGATCACGTGAAAGAGACTGAGAAAAATAATGGCAACCAGAGGATTGCTGCTCACGTGCTGCTCCTTTTCAGGAATTGCTTTTCGTGCCAATCATTACGTGAACCAAGCCCGCGGCGCGTTCAATTCGCTCAACGCGCCAGTGCCAACCGGTGCGCGGCAGCAGACTCGCCACGCCGGGAGGCGCCGCCACTCGACTGGGTTGAACCGCCGCCGCGTCAGGCGGAAGATACGCGCTGCCGCCGTTGATCGAGTACGCCCAATTCAATAATCGCGTCCACGCGCTGCGCGGATAGAGCAAAGGCGCGTCGACCCAGATCAGACGCCCGTGCTCCGCAAGCACGCGGCGCATCTCATTCATCGCGCGCGGGTCGGTGACAAAGCCCGGCGGGAAGGTCATCACAATTGAATCGAAATGTTCGCCGGGGAAGGGCAGTTGCTGCGCACGCGCACGAATAAGGCGAAGCGAAAGCTCGCGCGCGCGAAATTTTTTCTGCGTAATCTCGATCATAAACGGCGACAGGTCGATGCCGACCGGCGCATAACCTGCCGCGCTGAGATCGAGCAAAAGATTGCCGGTGCCGAACGCGACTTCGAGCACGCGCGCGCCGGCGATAAAAGGAATCGCGGCGCGGGTCCACTCGCGCCATTCTCGGCGTGAGACGATGGCGCTGACCGCGTCGTACGTGAACGCGAAACGATTATAGAAATGTTTGTATAACCATCGCATCAGCGACGAGAGCACCCGCGCGCGCACGGGAAAAATTATAACCCCAAGCGGCGCGATTGTCATTGCGACAGGGACCATTTGAACTTCAACAGCTGAAACTAATTTGTCATTTTCGAGCTTGGCGAGAAATCGTGGACCCAGCAAGATTTCTCTGCGCGGCATTCGTCGAAATGACAATTTGTATCTCCTCGGGTTTCGACAATCCAGCGTCGAGTTGCTTTGACGGATACGCGCGAGTTTGCTACGATGCCGCCGACTTGTCTCAAACCTGATTCGGATTTTCGAGCAGAGTTGTTAGGTGATGGCAGATCATTTTTCTCGCAACGGCTTGCTCTTACTCGCGCTGGGCGCGGCGCTTTTTATTTCCGCGTGTGCGATTGGACCGACACCAACGCCCACCGCCGCGCCGGC
>JBBSHK010000021.1:0-14400 GCA_038253185.1 Anaerolineae bacterium
CATCAGGTCGCGACCTTTCGTCGTCCGCCGGAGATTGCGGAGCAACATCCGTGCTGCATTGACGGCGCGCTCGAAATGTATTTCAAACCGGAAGGTCACGATCTCACGATTGTCGGCTGCGGTGTGGGCGCGCGCCGCGCAGACCCCGACAATTACAATCAGGGCTTTGAAGAAGAAAATATCCTTGCGGCAGCGGAACGCATCCAGCTACGCATTCCGAAAATGCAAGACGCGTTGTCGCAGGGCGGCTGGGGCGGGTTCTACGATATGACGCCGGATGAGAAAATGATTTTCGACAAGTTGCCGTACGAGGGTCTGTATCTCAACGCGGGACACAGCGGCACCGGTTTCAAAATGGGACCGGCAGTCGGTATCCTGATGAGCGAGTTGGTATGCGACGGCGCGACGAAGACGATGGATATTTCTCCCTTTCGCCTCGCGCGGTTTTCCGAAGGCAAATTGCTCATTGACCGTTTTCCCTATTCGACCAGTTGGCACTCGGGTCGCAAAGAACACAAGCGCGAACTTGAACCCGATGTCGAAGGCGGATAGGTAATTTCTGCGAACAACAGACCGCAGACGAGATCGAGGCGAAATGGAAAATAAGTTGAATGAATTAAGAGAGCGGCTCGGCATCGCTCATGATTTGGGCAAAGCGGCTGGATTGCTCGATTGGGACCGGCAAGTGAATATGCCGCCCGCGGGCGCGGAGGAACGCGCGAAGCAAAGCGCCACATTATCGCGCCTCGCGCACGAAGCATTTACTCAGGATGAGGTCGGGCGACTGCTGCAAGACCTTGAAGCGGAGTCCAAAGACCTGCCGTATGATGACGATACTGCAAGTCTCATTCGCATCACGCGGCGCGATTATGACAAAGCGCGCCGACTGCCGCCGGCTTTCGTGCACGAACTGGCGCACACCACCGGTCGCGCGATGCCGGCGTGGACGCGTGCGCGCGCGGAATCCGATTTCAAACAGTTCGAGCCGCATCTGGAAAAAATTATTGAGCTGAAACGGCGCGAGGCGGATTATCTCGGGTATCAGGACCGCAGCTACGACGCGCTGCTCGATCAATTCGAGCCGGGGATGACGACCGCGCAAGTCCAGACCATTTTTGATCAGGTGCGAAAAGAATTGCGTCCGCTGCTCGGCGCGATTCACGAGCGTTTGGAGGTGGTGGATGGCTCGGTGTTGCGTCGCGATTATGACGAACAGAAGCAATGGGATTTTACCATCGAGGCGCTCAAGCAAATCGGTTTTGATTTTGAACGCGGGCGACAGGACCAATCGGTGCATCCTTTCACCAGCAGTTTTTCGAATCACGACGTACGCCTCACCACGCGCGTCGATCGGAATTATTTTCCGATGGCTTTTTTCGGAACGCTGCACGAGGGCGGGCACGGATTGTACGAGTTAGGTTCGCCGGATGAATTCGAACGCACGCCGCTCGCGGGCGGCGCGTCGTATGGTACGCACGAATCGCAGTCGCGGATGTGGGAAAATTTGGTGGGGCGCAGTCGTCCCTTCTGGCGATTTTTCTACCCGCGCTTTTGCGCGACGTTCGCCGAAGCTGCGCGCGGTATTGATCTCGAAACACTTTATCGCGCGGTGAATCGCGTCCAGCCGTCGTACATTCGCATCAAAGCGGATGAGGTGACTTATAATCTTCACATCATGCTGCGCTTTCAGCTCGAGACGCAATTGCTTGAAGGGAAATTGGCGGTCGCCGAGGTGCCGGGTGCGTGGAACGCGACGATGCAAGACCTGCTCGACATCTCGCCGCCGGATGACGCCCACGGCGCGCTGCAGGATGTGCATTGGTCAATCGGCGCGATCGGCTATTTCCCGACGTATTCGCTCGGCACATTTTTCTCGGTACAACTTTTCGAAAAGGCGCGTGAGGCGATTCCCGATCTGTTCGAGCAATTTGCGCGCGGTGAATTTGGCGCGCTGCTCGGCTGGCTGCGCGAAAACATTCACCGTCACGGACACAAGTTTACGCTGAATGAACTGGCGACGCGCATTACTGGCGAACCCTTGCAGACGACTTCGTATCTGCGCTACCTTAAAGAAAAGTACACCGAAATTTACGACCTGTGAGGAGGTTGAAGGTTGTAGGTTAGAGGGTTGGAACGTCAAAATGGACTCGTTTCCAACCTTTAACTTTCTAACCTTAAAACTTGTGAGCACTCTCTACCTCGTCGGCACGCCCATCGGTAATCTCGAAGATATTTCTCTACGTGCGCTCAACGTCCTCAAGCAGGTCGCACTCATTGCCGCCGAGGATACGCGCACCGCGCGCCAATTGCTCGCGCACTTTCAAATCCATACGCCGGTTATTTCTTACTATGAGCACAGCAAAGTGAGCAAGCTCGACCGGATTCTCGCAACGCTCGAGACGGGCGATGTTGCCGTGATTTCCGAAGCGGGGATGCCGGGTCTTAGCGATCCGGGGTACGAGCTGGTGCATGCCGCGCTGGCGCTCGGTATCCGCGTCACTCCGATTCCAGGACCGAGCGCGGTGCTCGCCGCCTTGGTCGGGTCAGGAGTGGCTGCCGACAAATTTTATTATCTTGGCTTTTTGCCGCGCGAGCCGCGCGCTCGCCGTAAATTGCTAGAGTCGGTCGCGGCGGAACCGCTCACGTTAATCGCGTTCGAAGCGCCGCACCGTTTGCGCGACGCGCTGGAAGATATGGAAAAAATTTTTGGCACGCGCGAAATGTGCGCGGCGCGCGAACTCACAAAAATGTACGAAGAATTTCTGCGCGGTCCGATCCCACAGATTCGCCAACACTTTCAATCCACTGAACCGCGCGGTGAATTCACCTTAATCATCGCGGGGCAGACGACAGACCGCAGACGGCAGACAGCGGACGAAACGCCGTGGGACGAGGCGCGGATTCGGCGCGAGGTGCGCGCGCTTTTGCAAAAGGGTGTGCCCCGTACCGAAGCGGTGAAACGCGTGGCGCGCTTGTCCAGACGTGAACGGCGCGAGGTGTATGAGTTGAGCTTGAAGGAATCGCGGTGAATGTCAGCCGCGATTCACTTTTAATTGACCGCAATTTTCGCGCGTGCTATACTCTCCGGCATCGGAGGCAAAAAATGGTCTTCACGATTGAATCCGAGCAAGAGGAAGATGGGCGTTGGCTCGCCGAGGTGTTGGAACTGCCCGGGGTTCTCGCTTACGCCGCAACCGCCAAAGAGGCGATTGCTAAGGTGGAGGCACTCGCATTGCGAGTCCTTGCCGATCGGCTTGAGCATGGCGAAGTAAAAGACCTGTAGAAAGAGAGACGAAGATGTCCAGTAACGGAAAACAAATCTACGACAACGTAGTCGAGACAATTGGCAATACGCCGCTCGTTCGCTTGCACAAAGTCACGCGCGGCATTCGCGCGAACGTGCTCGCGAAATTGGAATTTATGAATCCCGGTGGCTCGGTCAAAGACCGCATCGGACTCGCGATGATTGATGCGGCGGAGCGCGAGGGGAAATTGAAACCGGGCGGCACGATTGTCGAAGGCACGAGCGGCAACACCGGCGTAGGACTCGCGATTGCAGCGGCGATCAAAGGATACCGCTGCATTTTTGTGATGCCCGACAAAATGAGCGATGAAAAAGTGCGGCAGCTTCGCGCGTACGGCGCGCGCGTGGTGATTACACCGACCGCAGTTGAACCGGACGATCCGCGTTCTTATTACTCTGTCTCGAAACGCCTCGTGGAAGAAACACCGAACTCGATCCTCGCCGGACAATATTGGAATCCCGCGAATCCCGAAGCGCATTACCACACAACGGGTCCCGAAATTTGGGAGCAGACCGGCGGCAAGATTGATTATTTCGTCTGCGGTATGGGCACGGGTGGGACGATCACCGGCACCGGGAAATTTTTGAAAGAAAAAAAACCCAACGTGCAGGTCATCGGTGTTGATCCGGTCGGCTCGCTCCTGTACGATACGTTCAAAGCAGGCGGTAAAACTCCGCCGGGCGCGTATCCAAAAGTGTACAAGATCGAAGGCATCGGCGAAGACTTTTTGCCGACGGCGCTCGATTTGCAGTACGTGGATGATGTAATTCAGGTCGGCGACCGCGAATCATTCTTGATGACGCGGCGGCTCGTGCGCGAGGAGGGATTGTTTTGTGGTGGCTCGAGCGGCACCGCCGTACATGCCGCGCTGCAAGTGGCGAAACATTTAGACGAAGATAAAGTCGTCGTCGTGATTCTGCCCGATTCCGGCTCGCGCTATCTCTCGAAAATTTTCAACGACGACTGGATGCGTGAAAATCGCTTTCTCGAATATCCGCTCGCGGAAGGGCGCGTCGAAGATATTCTGCAACAGAAGAAAAAGATGCAGACAGTGACGGCGCTCACGACCGACCATAAGAACGACGTGATCGATCGGATGAAACAGTACAGCGTGTCGCAGTTACCGGTGGTGCAGGACGGCGGCGCGTATGTCGGGATGATCACCGAAGTGGACTTGCTCAATCATCTGCTCAGCTCCGATCATCAGCACGCGCCCAATGAAACCATCGGCGATATTGTGAACACCGAAGCCGCGGAGGTGGTAGGACCCGAAACGTCGCTCGCGTATCTTTCGGAAGTTTTTCGCAACGGCAAAGTCGCGGTCGTGTGCGAAGACGACCGCGTGACCGGCATCGTCTCAAAAATTGATCTGATCGAATACTTGGCGGGGCGATTGCAGTAGAGTGCCATCCCGCGAGCGGGACGGCACGCAGACATTAACCCCGCATAGCGGGTTTTCTGATTTCTTGCCGTCGAAGGCGGAACTACGTTCCGCACCATTCGATGGCACAAAGGCAGAGCATCATGCAAAAGTGGGAGTACCTAACTGTTGCGATTTGGGATCACAAGTTAGAGCAAGTGAATGATAGAAAAGTAAGTGAGAGAACTCTTGCGAGTGATTACTTCAATAGATTGGGAGCGGATGGCTGGGAACTCGTCGCAGCCGCAGGACGCGGTGACTACACTTACGAGGCAATTTTCAAACGTCCCAAATCGTAAACGCATCCATCCGTTTATCCGTTTCCATCCGTTGAATGACTCCCATTCAATTTCTCTCCGAGCTCAAATCCGAAAAATCGTATCGGAATCAAATTATTCACCTCGAGCATCTGCAGCCGCGTGCGGCAAAATACGCCGCGCTCGCGCACAAGTTGAATCCCGCGCTCGCGCGCGCGTTGCAAGCGAACGGCATCGAAAAATTTTTTACGCATCAGGCGCAGGCGATTGACGCGGCGCGGTCGGGGCAGGATGTCGTCGTGGCGACAGGGACCGCGAGCGGCAAGACGCTGTGCTACAACGTGCCGGTGCTCGAAGCGATTCTCGAGGAGCCGCGCTCACGCGCGTTGTATCTCTTTCCGACCAAAGCCCTCGCGCAAGATCAGCTCAGGTCACTGGGCGAATTATTAACGCCACTCGCAGACGCGCACGTCCAATTTGCCACTTATGACGCCGACACGCCGCGCGCCACGCGACACAAACTGCGCAAGTCGGCGCACATCGTGCTGACGAATCCCGATATGCTCTCCGTCGGCATTCTGCCCAATCACAATCTGTGGTCGAGCTTTCTCTCCAACCTGCGTTACATCGTCATCGACGAAGCGCACATCTATCGCGGTGTCTTTGGCTCACAAGTCGCGTGTGTGTTACGACGATTACGTCGTTTATGCGAATTCTACGACGCGCATCCGCAATTTATTTTTTGTTCGGCGACCATAGCCAATCCGGGCGAGCACGTCGCGCGTTTATCCGGTCGTCCCGCGCAGGTGATCAATCAGGACGGCGCGCCGCGCGGCGCGAAAGAATTCGCGCTGTGGAATCCGCCGATCATCGATCAGGCGCGCACCACGCGGCGCAGCGCGAATTCCGAAGCCGCATATCTTTTCGCGTCGCTCGTGCGTCAAGGGTTGCGGAATATCACCTTCGCGCGGGCGCGGAAGATTGCCGAGCTGATTTTGTTCTATGCGCGCGATCAATTAAAGCGCACCGCGCCGGAGCTGGTGGAAAAAGTCCGTTCGTACCGCGCGGGCTATCTCGCCGAGGAGCGGCGCGAGATCGAACGCGAATTATTCAACGGAAATTTGCGCGGTGTCACCGCGACCAACGCGCTGGAACTCGGCATCGACATTGGGCATCTCGACGCGACGGTGCTCGTCGGTTATCCCGGCACAATCGCGAGTTTGTGGCAGCAGGCAGGTCGCGCGGGACGCGGCACGCGCGATACACTCTCGATTCTCATCGGTCTCGACGATCCACTCAATCAATTTTTTATGCGGCATCCCGAAGTGCTGTTCGCGAAACCGGTGGAGCACGCGCTGATCTATCCGGACAATCCGTACATTCTCGAAAAGCATTTGCCCGCCGCGGCGTTCGAATTACCACTGACGAGTGAGGATGAAGAATTGTTCGGTCCCGGTTTTGTTGAGGCAATGATTCGGCTCGAGCGCGCGGGTGTGCTGGAATATCGCAACGATCGCTGGTATTTTCGCGGGCTGGGTTATCCAGCGGAAAAGGTGAACCTACGCTCGGCGTCCGACCAGACGATTGCGCTGGTGAATGAGCGCAGTATGCACACGATGGAAGAGATTGAAGCGACCACCGCGATGATGCGCACGCACGAGGGCGCGATTTATTTGCATCAGGGCGATTCGTATCTGGTGACGCGACTCGATCTCGAAGCGGGCGTAGCGTATTTGCGACCGGTGGACACGGACTATTACACCGAGCCGCGCGAGACGGGCGAGACCCGCATCATTCGCTCGCAGCGGCATCGCGAGGTCGGTTCGACCGTCGCGTATTTTGGCGACGTGCGCGTGACCGAGCAGATTGTTGGATTCCGACGCAAACGTCAATTCACCGAAGAAGTTTTGTCAATTCAAGATTTGGATTATCCGCCGCGCCTGTTCGATACGAAAGCGGTGTGGTGGGACATTCCTGAAACTTTGGTGCGCGAAATAAAAAACGCGGCGTGCGATTTGCCGGGCGCGCTGCACGCGGCGGAACACGCGTGTATTGGACTCCTGCCATTGTTTGCGATGTGTGACCGCTGGGACATTGGTGGACTGTCAACCGCCTCGCATGTGGACACGGGGCGTCCGCAGATTTTTATTTACGATGGATTCCCCGGCGGCATCGGCATTTCGGAAAAAGGATTCGCGCTTTTAGAATCGCTCTGGCGCGCAACGCTGGAGACGATTGAAGCGTGTCCGTGTGAATTCGGCTGCCCGTCGTGTGTGCAATCGCCCAAGTGCGGCAACAACAATCAACCGCTCGACAAACGCGGCGCGGCGATTTTATTGAGAGGTTTATTGGGACAGGGATGAACGCGGTTCAGCAAACAGTTATGACGCCGTATCCTTTGCTTGACTGCATATTTATCCTATGGCTTCCTGTGGGCGGGGCAGCCATGCTATTCATCATCTACAAAGTTTGGTCCAATTCGCGCAATCGATCAAAGGTCGAAGCGGAGAACGGCGCACAGTATGCCGAAACATGTTACGCACGCTTCGATTTCCTACCTTATATCGTAAGGGTTGCGATCTTTGATGGTTATATGACTCTGAACCAGCCAGATAAAGTTGTGCTCGCCGCCGAAGAAATTGATAACATTGAGTATACGCGCTTCCCTTTGCAGCAGGGAATTCAAATCAGACACCATAAAAAGGGTGCGCCAAATTGGATCGTTCTCTTTTCGTGGACCAATCAGCATCTTAAAAGAATGATAGAGACTCACTTGCACCTAAATAAGATACCGCACTATCGTAAGAAACCTGAACTGAAAAAAGCCAAGACCGGCAAGAAAGAGTTTTGGCCCTGGCTGAAAAATTGACAATGCCTCGCGATGTACGGCAACATCGCCGTTCGATCCGTCTGCGCGATTACGATTACGCGAGGGCGGGCGCGTATTTTATTACCGTTTGCGCGCACAATCGCGAGTGTTTGTTTGGCGAAATAATCGATGGAGAGATACGGTTGAATGCGTTTGGCGAGCTTGCGCAATTTTGTTGGGATGATTTGCCCAAGCACTATCCAAATGTAGAATTGGATGCGTTTGTGATAATGCCGAATCACGTCCATGGAATAATTGTCCTCACCGATTCCGTAGGGGCGGGTCTAAGACCCGCCCCTACAACGATGAAATTTAAACGACACGGTCTCACCGAAATTGTGCGCGCCCTTAAATCTTTCTCGGCGCGCCGAATCAACGAATCGAAGAGTTCGCAAGGCACCCAGGTCTGGCAGCGCAATTACTATGAACACATTATCCGCAATGAACGCGACCTGAACACGATTCGCGAATACATCGTGAACAATCCCTTGAAATGGGAACTGGACGAATACAACCCTGAATTTCATTCTTGAATCCGTGTTTATCTCGACGCATCAGCACGCCCTTCACCGGAAGGGCTGACATGACGCGCTGTCGCGTATTGATGCGTCGCTGCGTTCATCTGCGGTTATCCGCAATTTTCGAAATGGAGTTATCATGAATCACTTGACTGACGAATATCTCGCTTCCACTTTTTCCATCTGCGCGTACGATCCCGACGCGCAGGAATGGGGCGTGGCGGTCGAATCCAAAGCATTCATCGTCGGCGGCATCGTGCCGTGGGCGCAGGCGGGCGTCGGCGCGATTGCGACACAGGCGTGGACGAATATGTCGTACGGTCCGCGCGGCTTGGCGCTCTTGAAACGCGGCTATTCGCCCAAGCAGGTGATCGAGTATCTCACCTCGCGCGACAAAAACCGTGAACGCCGCCAGCTTGGAGTACTAGACGCGCGCGGGCGCAGCGCGCATTTTACCGGACGAGAATGTAGGGCGTGGGCGGGCGGCATCAGCGAAAAAAATTTTACGGTGCAGGGGAATATCCTCGCGGGCGAAGACGTCGTTCAAGCAATGGCACGCGCCTTTCGCAAATCGAAAGGTAAACTGGCAGAACGATTGCTCGCGTCACTCGAAGCGGGACAAGTTGCGGGTGGCGATAAACGCGGGCAGCAGTCCGCCGCGCTGCTCGTCGTGCGCGCGAAAAGTGACATCAACGGGCGCGGCGATCATTATGTCGATTTGCGCGTGGACGATCACGCGGCTCCGATTGCCGAATTGCGCCGCCTGTACGAAGTGTGGGAACGTTCGCTCTATTTCTTTCTCGAATCCGCGCACCTGCAGCGGCTGGCTCGCGCACGCGAGGACACGAAACTAAAACGCGCGGAAAAAGATTTGATACAAAATGCGCGGCGACTCGCGGCGCATTATCCTGACGACGCGCAGTTGCGTAACGAAATTGCGTGGTCGCTGGCGCAGCGCGGCGCGGACCTCGGTCTCGCGCTAAAGCTCGCGCGGGAGGCAGCCAAGCTCGCGCCCAACGATGCCAACATTCTCGATACGCTGGCGGAGGTTCATTTCCGGCGCGGAGAATTTATGCAGGCGCTGGTGATCGCGCGTGCGCTCAGTGAAAAAAATCCGGAACGCGCGGACTTGCAACAGCAACTCGCAAAATTTAAAAAAGCGGCGGCAGTGAGACGAACGACCGTTCGAAGAACCGCAAGGAGCTAACGGCGCACGACCACCGAATCTTCTGAGATTCAACCAGCTCTTTCGATTACACCCGCGCCGAACGCGCCGCGGCTTCTCGCCACGCTGGTCGCCATCGTCGGCGGCATGCTGATCTTGCTCGGACTGTGCGGCACGCTCGCGTATTTCATCGCGCCGCTGCAAGGCGGCAGAGATGTGGTCACGAGCAACACCTTGCTCGCGTCGGCGATTGCCATCGCACTATTTTTTGGCGCGACCCTGCTGCTGCTCGCTCTCTCCGGCGCGCGCGGAAAAATCCTGCCCGCGTTAAGCTTGCCCTCGCCGTGGATTTTCGTCGTGCTGTTTATTGTCGTCATTCTTCTGGGGCAAGGCGTTCTCTTTGTGAATATTGGCGCGGCGTACCTTTTTCCGCCGTGGCATGTGCTCGCCTCCGCGATGCTGCCCCTCGCCGCGTTGGCGTACGCGGTGCGACGATTACCGAAAACATCCGCGCAAGCGGTGCTCGGGCAATTTGCGTGGGGCGGCATCGGCACCGTTTTGCTCTCATTGGTGTTTGAACTACTGGTCGGATTAATTATTCTGATCCTCGCCGCGCTCGTTCTTTTGATATTGATTGGACCGAATGAACTTGGGCGACTGGTCGAGCTTACGACCATGACTTTGCGCCAATCACGCGACCCTGAGCAAATCATCAGTGTATTGTCGCGTCAGCCCGCCGTGCTCATCACGGGCGGACTCGCGGTGCTCGCGCTGGTGGCTGTGTTCGTCCCGCTGATCGAAGAGACAATTAAATCGCTTGGACCTGCCGCGTGGATCGCGCGAATCAAGCCGCCGCTCACGACCGCGCTCTTGTGGGGTATCGCTTCCGGCGCGGGCTACGCCTTTAGCGAAAATTTATTGAATGGCGCGAGTGGAATTTCGCCACAGCCCGGCTCGCCCTCGTCATGGGCGCCCGCCATGATTTTTCGCGCAGGCACTTCGTTGGTGCACATTGCCACTACGGCGACGCTGACGCTCGGTTGGTACACCGCGTTGATACACCACCGCCGCGCGCGCTTCTCGCTATTCTTTCTCGCGGCAATCGGGGCACATGGCTTTTGGAATTTTGTTACTCTCGCGTTGACGGCAGTCGTTTCCAACGCGAGCTTGACTGGAAATGGATCGTCCACGCTCGACGGAATGGGAAGCATTCTAGCCGCGTTCGCGTTCCTCATCCTCATTCTTCTAATTGTTGCTGCGGGAATGTGGATCGCGTGGCTGGTGCGGTGGGCGAATAGGCAGACGACAGCGGTCAATTCCGCTTGAGGCAATTATGATTCGCATTGTTACGGATTCGGGCACCAATCTCAGTCCAGAGTTGCGCGCGCAATATAACATTGCGATGGTGCCGCTGCTGGTCATCTTTGGCAACAAGACCTATCGCGATGAAGTCGATCTGACCGGCGAACAATTTATCGAAAAGCTCCGTCACGAAAAAACGCATCCGACGACCTCTACCCCGCCACCCGCCGATTTTGCCGCGGTGTGGGGGCCGCTGCTCGACGCGGGCGATGAAATTGTTTCGCTCCATCTGCCGAGCAATCTCAGCGCGACCTTTTCCTCCGCGGTCAATGCCAAAGCGCAGCTCGACGCGGAACGCGGGCACGAGGTTCCGATCACACTCGTGGACAGCAAATGGGTCTCGATGGGCATGGGCTTTCAGGTTATTGAAGGCGCGCGTGCGGTACGCGCGGGTCAGACCCGCGAACAAATCGCGGCGACGATGACGGCGCTCGATTCACGGCTGACCATTATCTTTTTGCTCGACACGCTCGAATTTCTGCGGCGCGGTGGGCGCATCGGCAAGGCACAAGCGTTCCTCGGCACAATGTTCCACATCAAGCCGCTCTTGCAAATCGCGAACGCGCGGGTTGAACCACTCGAACGCGCGCGCAGCCGCAAAGCCGGACTGAAACGGCTCATCGAATTGATCGCGGAGCCGCCGCCGACGGGTGAGGGCACGCCCCCCATCGGCTCCGGCGCACTGCACGCGGCGGTATTGCACGCGGGCGCGCCCGACGACGCGCAGTATCTTGAAAACGAAATCCGCGCGCGCTTTAACCTCGCCGAATTCTACACCTCCCAAATTGGACCCGTCATCGCCGTACACGGCGGACCGGGCATAGTGGGCATCGCGTTTTATCGGGAGTAGTTGTTGGTTATTCGTTAGTAGGAATCAGGTTTTGGGTTTAACGGAAGCGCAGCTCGCGCAAGCGAACAACGAATGGCTAACGACTAACGACTAACAACTCATCAGCAACAACTCTTTGATGTTACAATAACGCCGCGCGCCTGCCGAGACTCGCAACTCGCGCCCGCCCGCGGTGTTAATTATGCAGCATACCGAATCTCACGACAACGCGCTTCACTCCGATTCCGAAGTACAGTTGATCGAACGCGCCAAGCGCGATCCCGCAGCATTCGGCATCTTGTATGAGCGCTACGTCGATCGCATTTATTCGTACATTTATTATCGAACGGGCGATGCGCGCGAGGCAGAAGATTTGACGGCGCGCGTCTTTCACCGGGCGCTGGCGTATATGCCCAAATTCAACCAGCGCGGCGCGCCGTTCATCGCGTGGCTGTATCGCATCGCGCACAATCTCGTGGCGAATTGGCGGCGCGACCGCGGGCGACATCCTGAATCGCCACTCGATACTTTGGTCGGGATTCACACGACCGACGCCACGCCGCACGCGCAGGCAGAGCGCGCCGAAAACGAACGGTTGCTGCTCGACGCGATGCGGCAGCTACCGGCGGAGCGACAGCAACTCTTGATTCTGAAATTCGTCGACGGGCTTTCGAACCTGGAGATCGGGCATATTCTCGGACGGAGTGAAGGCGCCGTAAAATCGTTGTATCATCGCACGTTGCTCGCGCTGCGCGATGAATTGGAAAAGCGCGGGGTGGAACAATAAAAATGAGGGGCGTTGCGCGACGAACCCTTACTCCTTGCGATCGCGCCGCACCCCCTCACCCGTATTGGAGTTTTATAAAATGAACGATCAGACCTTGGAAGATATTTTGACGGCACATGCCGACGCGTTGCGGCACGGTCATGTTGCCGAGGGGCAACCCTACCTCGCGGCGTTTTTGGGGCAACGGAGTGAACTCGACACTTTGATGACGCTCGCCGAAAATTTAGCGCGCGCGCTGGTTCCGGTGAAACCTGCGAAAAATTTTCGCGATGGACTGGCAGCCAATTTGCAGCTCGCGGCGCATCATCAAGCCGCGCAGCTTGCTCTGAATCCGAATCGCGTTGCGTTGCGATATCCATTGTGGCTCGGCGCGGCGGCATTGGGCGCCAGTGTCGCCGCGGGCGGAATTATTGCGTGGGTGGCTCGCCGGAACTCGCGCCTCTCGCACTCGCACGCCGGCTCGGTCTGAAACCCCGCGAGAATTTTCTGCGGACACGCTATCCTTCTTTTTCTAGCCCGCCGCTTGCATCGTTAGTAAAAAGAGCAGATCGACTCTGCTCTTTTTCTTTTGCGCGTAATCAGTTTTAAACATTCGTTCGATTGTTCCGTTTTGATTTTTGCGCGCAATCGCATAGAATGAAACTCACGGCGCATTTCGCGCCCATCTTTTTCAACGCGAGACTTTATTGTATATCTATCCACGTCGTCCGCCACCGCGGCGACATCTGCCAATTATTGTTGGGCTGGGCGCTTTTACCTGCACGCTGTTTCTCCTGCTGGCATTGTTGCTGGTGCTGTCGCCGGGAGAAATACGCGCGGCGCTGGACCTCGCCGCGGCGAAAGTTAATATCGCCACGACGACGCCGACCGCGACCGAAACGGCGGTAGGGCAGGTGCCTCTACCGACTCGGACCAAGCCCCCGCCCAAGACGGCAACACTCGCGCCGACATTGGCGCCCACGGGAACGCCAATCAACGTCATCGAGCATTTAATTTTTGGGCATCCGGTCGCGGCGAATCTCGACGGCGTGGTGCCTGGCTGGAATTACCTGTATGGCAATACCGATCGCGGTACGGCGGCGGTGCATCACGGCATCGACTTTTTAAATCCGATTGGCACGCCTCTGCTCGCGGATGGCGATGGCACGGTCGTCACCGCGGGCGACGACGCGCAGCCACTCTGCGGTTCCAATGGCGATCAGCCCTGCAGCTACAAAACAAGTTTCTTCGGCAACCTCGTGGTGATCCAACAAGATAGTAATTATTCCGGGCAGCCCGTGTTTACTCTGTACGGTCATATGCGATCGGTCGCCGTCAAGCGAGGACAAAAGGTGCGCGCCGGAGACAAGGTCGGCGAAGTCGGCGACACTGGCGTTGCTGAAGGTCCTCATGTTCATCTCGAAGTGCGTCTTGGCGTGAACGATTACGCGCACACGCGCAATCCCGTACTCTGGCTCAAACCCTTGCCGGGGCGCGGCGCGGTCGCAGGTCGCGTTCAGGACCGTAACGGCAATTACATTCGCGGCGCGTTTGTTTCACTCTACGCAGAAGATGACAACAATACCTACATTCAGGACACCGAAACATACCAGCGCGATGACAAGCCGCCGATTAATCCCGATGATGAGATGGCAGAAAATTTTGGGATGGCTGATTTGCCCGCCGGAAAATATTTGCTCGGCGTGCAGATCGGCGGTTTGAATTATCAACGGCACATCACGGTTACGGAAGGACATCTGACCTTCGTGGTGTTTGGTGGACAATAGTCAACGGATGGGGAACGGATCAACGGAGGTAGAGGCGACCCTGAGTGGTCGCGCAATCGTGCGCGTACGTTTTGCCCCTTCGCCCACGGGCGCGCCGCATATCGGAAATTTACGCACCGCGC
>JBBSHK010000022.1:0-14354 GCA_038253185.1 Anaerolineae bacterium
AAGCATTCGCGTTGATGGCATTTCCTTTGCCACTCGACTTTAGTCGAGGGAATATTCAAATGCGTCCTGAGAGCTTCAAGGACTTGTTAAAAAACTTTTTGCTTGAGGGGGCATCGCCCACTCAAACTCCCCCGCAGAGGACAATGAATCAGAGGACAGACGGCGCGGCGGGAAAAGCACCCGCCGCTAGGAGAAACTCCTGGCGCAATGAACAAGAGACGATAGAGCAGTCTTTCATATCCCGCATCGAGCGTGAGATAGCTGTGCATCAGCAAAAGGGGCGCAACCTTTTTCAACTCGGCGCGGCTGTCGTCAATCAAAATTGGAATAATATGCGGTCGCTCATCGCGTCCGCGCTCGCGGCTCAGCGTGATCGCAAAATTGATTTCGTATTTGCACCAAGGAGACCCAAACGCGGCGTGCGAAAGTATCGGCACATACACATCGCATGCCTCCAAACCTTGTTGAATTCGATCCGAAATCAATTCGCCCGCGCGAATCGAGCGGTCGTCGAAAAAACCATCCAGTTCGTTCGCGCGCAGATCAGTGTACAGACGCCGCGCAAAATCAATGTCGGACCAAGAATGCGTGATAAAAAATTTGGGTGGCATTGGATTCACCATTCATTAACGATTCGCAAGTCCGAGACCACGATTCGCGTTGCGGCGACCCCTTGTGGTCGCCCTTTTTATCCGAGCTCTCTGAAAAATTCCCCGCGCAAAATATTTTTCGTCTCTCCCGTCACCTTTGCGCGCTCGTCCACGCGCCAGCCGCACACCCACAAAATTTTTTCATCATCGGCAAGAATCGGTATGAGATCGCGAATGTGTCGCGAAATTTTTTCATCAATCATAAATTCATGCAGCGACTTGTGATGTCCCGCGAGTCCGCACGGCTCAAAGCGCTCGCCCGCGCGCCGCGTTCGCAAAACAAGCTCTCCGCGAATTTTATCCGCGTCAAATTGAGCCGACCAGCCCCCTCCCCGCCCTCCCCCGTTCAGCGGGGGAGGGATTAAGGGTGGGGGTTCATCCACGACGCGGAGCTTCCACTCACTCTCGGGCAACTCGACCGTCGCGCCGACGCGCAATGGGATCGTCACGCCGTGCAGCAGCGGCATATCCGGCAGCGGCAACGTTTCACCAACGGTGAATTCACCATAGCCGACGACGAGCACCAGATGCTGCGGCAGCGATGCCTCCGCGCCGACGTCGTTCTCCAACGCGACGCGACGCGCGTTTTCAATGTGCGCCCAGTTCACGTTCCGCAACCCGTAGCGCAAACGATGAATGGCTTCGCGTAAGGTCGCGCGCTGCAAGCTCGGCTGGAGCGCGCGCCACTTTTCTCGGTCGAAGACAAAGGCGCTCTCGGTCAGGGTCGCGACCTGCTCGAACGCGGCGAATACTTGCGCGCGCAAATATTCGTAATCATCTGCCATACTCGCCGCGCTGCGTCTCAACACCGCGCGCAGATTCGGATTGAATTGTTCGAGGTACGGGAGCACCTCGTGACGCAAGCGATTGCGATAGATCGTCGTGTCGAGATTGCTCGCGTCAAGGCGCGGCTGTAAATTGTTTTCGCGACAGTAGATTTCAATTTCAGTGCGCGTCACGTCGAGCAAAGGTCGTACTAAATTCATCTGTAGTCTGTTGTCTGTCGTCAGTAATCTGCTCTTGTATTCCATCCCGCGTAATCCAGACAGCCCTGCCCCGCGCAAGAAATGCATCAGCACCGTCTCGACCTGATCGTCGGCATTATGCGCCACCGCGACGATTTGTGCGCCCACTTGCGCCGCCACCTCCGCGAGAAAACGGTAGCGCACGACCCGCGCGGCTTCTTCAATCGAATGATGATGCTCACGCGCGTAAGCACCAACATCGCGCGATTGAATCGTCGCGCGCAGCTTCCACTCGCGCGCAAGCTGCGCGACAAATTCCGCGTCCGCGTCCGATTCCGCGCCGCGCAGTTGGTGATTCAAATGCGCGACGTGCAGCGCAATTTGTAATTCAGGCGCGAGTTCGCGCAAAATGTCCAGCAGCGTGAGAGAATCGGGACCGCCGCTCACTGCGACGACGACCGTTTCGCCGCGCGAGAATAATCCGCGCTCTCGAATGCTTTCGCGCACTCGCGAGATCAGCAATGGGTTACGCGTAACCTGTGACAAGAATCTTTACCTGTTTCTCAGTCTAGCTTTCTGTTTCGTTCAAATGCAACTCTTCCGTCAACTCGCGCAAAAATAATTCTGCGTCGGTAACGAGTCCGAGCGCCTGGAAGGTCCCGCGGTCGGCAAGCTTGGTCACGACTGCCGGATTGATGTCCACCGCGACCGTCTTGACCGAAGCGGGGAGCATATTGCCGGTCGCGATGGAATGCAGCATCGTCGAAACCATCAGCGCCAGCTCGACGCCTTGCACCGCCGCGCGCATCCGGCGCTGCGCTTCTATCATATCGGTGATGATATCGGGAATCGGACCATCATCGCGCACCGAACCCGCAAGCACCATCTCGATGTTCGCGCGCACGGCTTCGTACATAATGCCGCTCTTGAGAATTCCCGCCTCGACCGCCGCGCGCAAACTTCCCGCGCGACGAATCGCGTTGATGGCGCGCATATGGTGGCGATGCCCGCCTTCCACCGGCTGCCCGGTGTGCAGCGCAACGCCGAGCGAGGTGCCAAACAGTGCGGCTTCGCAATCGTGCGCGGCGATCGCGTTGCCGCCAAAGAGCACGTTCACGTAACCCGCGCGGATCAGGCGCGCCAGCGCGGGCGCGGCGCCGCTGTGGACAATCGCGGGTCCCGCGACGAAAAGAATCTTGCCTTTGCGCGCGCGAATTTCTTCCAACTCGCGCGCAATCTGCGCGATGACCAATCGCTTCGGGCGCTCGGATGACACATCCGCATTCATAAAAGAAAAAATTTCGCGTTCGCGCGAGCGGGCGAGCGGCATCACGCGAATGCCTTCGTGCCCGACGACGACGTGTTCGCCCTCTTTCACATCCGCCATCGGAATCATGCGGGCGCGCCGATTTTTTTGGTCGACCACAATCGCGAGGTCCATCTCGGTCGCCTCGACGTCGATCCAGTTCCCACCGATTCGCACCTGCGTCGCGAGATTGGTGGTGGAATAAAAATCATCGGGCAGCGCGCCATCGCGCGGCGCGGGTTCGGTCTGCACATCGCGCGACGACACCAGCACCGCGCCCAATTCGGTTACTGCTTCGACCAACTCGTACATACGCGCGGCATCTTCCGCAAATATTTTCATCCGCGCAAAACTGGTTTCGTCCTTGTGCCGACCGACGTGAATTTCTATCAACTCAAATTCCCCGCCCATATCCATAATGGCGTCCCACACTTTGGGCAGAGTAAATGAATCGATGATGTGACCGTCGAGCGTGATCTCTTCGGAATATTCTTTCATTCGATATCACCTGTGCGGCGGCGCGCCCGCAACAAAATTGAGAGCGGCAGCGCAATAAACAGAATTGCCAGCAGCGCGTTGAGCAACAAATCTTCCGGCGCGAGCGCGAGCGCGCCGACGAAAATTTGCGCGAGCGCGATCAGCGGCACATTCACCACCGCCAGCAGCGGCGTGGCAAGCAGCATCGCGAAAAATTGTCCCGCCCCGCGCAGCCGGATGCGACGAATGCGCTGCATGAACCAATAAAACAGCGCGGCGGTCAGTCCCCACGAGAGCGGCACAAAGTACGGCACTCCATTCAAAAAGGCGCGCGACTCGGAAGGGAAATTCCACCACTGAAAGTGTAATGCGGTCACATCGAGCGGCAACGCCAACGCCGGTGTCAGCGCGAACATTAGCAACATCATCGCGCGGGGTGAATCGCTCGCCTCAAGTTTCTGCGCGACAGAGTACGAAATATAAAACAACGCGGGAATGAGCATCGTCGTGACCGAGGGCGCGCTGCCGAATTGCAGCATCTGGTCCGAGTACGCGATCACGCCGAATTGGATCAGCAGAATCTCGCGCATGATCGCAAAGAGATAGCCGATCAAAAACCATTGCTGCGCGCGGCGCTGACCTTCAACTTGCGAGGCGTGGTAGGCGCAGGCGAGGAACGCCAGCGCGGCGAGCATCTGGATGATGCCGACGAACATTACGCGCGACTCCGCGCGAAAAGGACGACTGCCCAGACCAGTACCGGCACGAACGCGAGGTACGCCACAAGGTCGAGACCAAAAATCAGATCGAGCAGCAGCAGCACCGCCAAGATGAGCGCGACGACCACTAGCGGCAATTCAAGCACAGATAATTGCATTGATGCACCTCGCGCGAATCGAAAAATTATAACATAGTTGACAATCACAAATGCACAATGCACAATGGCGAATGCATAATCTCAAATGCACAATGCACAACGCAAAGACCAGCGGTTCCTTTTTCATTGTTCATTGTTCATTTCTGTACCATGATCACCTTCGGTGAGCTCCGTAAACTTTCGATTCAATGGCGCACGGATGTCGCGGCGGTCGAACGCGTGTATGCGCTCTGCTGGCTGCTGAAAGGAATTTTTGACCGCGACTGTTTTCAGGATACGCTGGCGCTGCGCGGCGCGTCTGCGCTGAGCAAGGCGTACTTTGTGGACTATCCCCAAGTCGAGGATCTCGATTTCTCGCGCGCTTCCCAACTCGACGACAGCGCGTTAACCAAGGAACTCAAGGGCGCGGCGGAAGAGGCAGCCCGCGCCTCCGGCTTGAGCTTCACGCTGCATTCGTTCGCGGGCAACGAAGCGCGCTTTGAATTTGTGGGTCCGTTAGGCAGGCGCTCCGCTGCACAGCCGCGTTTGCCTCTGCGCTTTCACTTTGTGGAATTACACACGGAGGCAAGGGTGTGCCTCTTGCTACATCCCTTCGCGGAGACTATCGCCTCAAATGTCCACGCTGTCGCGCTCGAAGAACTTGCGGCAGAACGCATCGCGCTGTTCGGAGCAAAACCGCGCGCCCGCGATGTCTTTGATCTCTGGTTCTTACTCACGCGCGGTACGGAAATGATCGACCCGCGCGCGACGCGCGAACTGGTACAGGAAATCGCGACACAAAAAGCACTCACCGCTCGCGCGGAACTCGATGCGGCATACCGCCCGTTGTTAGAACGGGCGTGGAATAACGCGCTCAAAAATATTGCCGCGCGTCCATCGTTCTCGCAAGCGGAAGCAGAAATCAAGCAGCACCTGAGCGAGATTCTGTTCTAAAAAGCCCGTGCCCCAATTTCCTTTGCCTAAATCACAGTTTCTAAGTATAATGCCAACCGATGTTCGATACGCTCAGTAATCGTCTGGAAGACGTTTTCAAACGGCTCAGCGGCAAAGGCAAGCTCACCGAGGCGGATGTCGATGTCGCGCTGCGCGAAGTGCGACTGGCACTGCTCGAAGCGGATGTGAATTTCAAAGTCGTCAAAGACTTTTTGGCGCGAGTGCGCGCACGCGCGATCGGCGTGGAGGTAATGCAATCGCTGACGCCCGCGCAAGCCGTAATCAAGATTGTCAACGAGGAATTGATCGCGACGCTCGGCGCAGCGGCGAAGATTGATCTCTCCGGTACGCCGCCGCACGTGGTGATGCTCGTTGGATTGCAAGGTTCCGGCAAAACTACGACGGCTGCCAAGCTCGCGTTGAATCTTCGCAAGTCGGGACAACGCCCGCTGCTCGTCGCCGCCGACACACGCCGCCCCGCCGCGATTCAGCAACTGCAAACGCTAGGCAAACAATTGGACATCACAGTACACGCGGAAGACCCGCGCGTCTCGCCGCCGGAAATTTGCGCGAACGCGGTCAAACGAGCGGCTGAAGGCGCGTACAGTCTCGTGTTGTTGGACACCGCCGGTCGTCTGCACATCGACGATGATCTGATGCACGAGCTTGAGCAAGTCAAAGCCAAGACGCAGCCGCAAGAAATTCTGTTGGTCGCGGACGCGATGACCGGACAGGAAGCCGTTAATGTCGCGGACCAATTCAACCGGCGCGTCGGGTTGACCGGACTGATTCTCACCAAAGTGGACGGCGATGCGCGCGGCGGCGCGGCGTTGTCAATCCGCTCGGTCACGGGCGTGCCGATAAAATATTTAGGCGTGGGCGAGCGCGCCGACCAGCTCGAATTTTTTTATCCTGACCGTCTGGCTTCGCGCATTCTCGGGATGGGTGACGTGCTGACGCTGATTGAAAAGGCGCAGCAAAATATTGACGAG
This sequence comes from Anaerolineae bacterium, assembly GCA_038253185.1. GTDB lineage: Bacteria > Chloroflexota > Anaerolineae > UBA4142 > SHND01 > JBBSHK01. The sequence continues at coordinate 6,201 of JBBSHK010000022.1, forward strand.
GAACAGGCGCGCAAGACCGCAGAGAAAATGTTGAAGGCGCAGTTCGACCTTGAAGATTTTCTCACGCAACTGCAACAAATAAAAAAGATGGGACCGATCTCGCAGTTGATGGGAATGATTCCGGGAATGTCGCAGGCGATGAAAGAAGTGCCGGAGGATATGACCGAGAAGCAGATGAAACGCGTCGAAGCGATCATCAGCTCGATGACGCGCGCCGAACGACACAACCCGGAATTGCTGAATGCGCGGCGGCGTCAACGCATCGCCAACGGCAGTGGCACTTCAGTGCAAGAAGTGAACGACCTGATGCGTCAATTCAAACAAATGCAGCGACTGATGCAGCAAATCGGCAAGGGCAAAGGTGGACGCGGGCTGTTTCCGCGAATGCCCGGTTTTCCGGGAATGGGGTAGAACATCACGCCTCATCACTTTCGATAGATTCCCTCCGTTGCCCTTGGCTGGCGACGGCACTGATAGGAATGGAGAATAAATGGGCAGCTTAACTCAAGGAGAAACACTTGGCAGCAAAAATTAAATTATCGCGAGTGGGCGCAAAGAAACAGCCCACCTACCGCGTCGTGATTCAGGAAGAGCATTCGAAACGCGACGGGCGCTTTATCGAAAACCTCGGTTACTATAATCCGCGTACCGATCCCGCAACGATCGTGATCAATCAAGAGCGGCTCACGTACTGGCTTGGCGTCGGCGCGCGTCCCACCGACTCGGTCGGGCAGCTGCTCAAGACCGCGGGCATTACGGACAAGTACTATAAAACACGGATGACCAATAAAGTCACCTCGGGCGATCAGACACCGCCGGCGAGCGCAGCAACTCAAGCGGACACAGCGCAGGAAGAGAGCCAAAAGTCCGAGACTCCGCCGGGCGAAGTTACCTCCGTCTCGACCGCGATCACCGAAGGCACCGAAAAACCGGTACAAGTTTCGAGCGATGAGGCGGTTGACGGTTAAGGCGAGAAGCCTCCACCTTATCTCTCAATTCCTAATTGGGCACTTGAACCCGCACTTATTCTTGAACGGGCGCACATGGGAGACCACATCGTGAACATTAAAGAACTCGTCGAATATATTGCCAAAGAATTAGTCGATGATCCTTCCCAAGTTCAGGTGAAACTTAGTGAGAATTCTGGCTCGATGACGCTCGAACTCCATGTGGCTCCCACCGATATGGGACGCGTGATCGGCAAAGGTGGACGCGTCGCCAACGCCTTGCGAACGCTGGTGCGGGTTGCCGCCGTACGTCAAGGCAAACGCGCGACGTTGGAAGTGGTGGACGGCAGCGGCGGCGAACCGCGCAGTACCTACCGAACTCGAAGTGAGCGCTAAAGAAAATAAATTTTTGGTCGTGGGAGAAATTCTCAAACCGTGGGGATTTCGCGGCGAGGTCAAGGTCAAAATACTGACCGACTTTCCTCAACATCTTTCCAAAATTTCCACCGTATATCTTGGCGACGAGGCACGCGCAGTTCAAGTAGAACGCGCGCGTTTACATTCCGGCGCCGCGCTGATGAAATTCGCTGGCTATGATTCTGACCAAGCCGTCGCGAAACTGCGCGGGCAAACAGTACGAATCTCAGCAGAGGATGCCGCACCACTGCGCGACGGACAATATTATCACCATCAGGTCATCGGTTTGGAGGTCGTCACGACGGAAGGGCGAACCCTCGGCAAGGTCACGGAAATTTTAGAGACGGGCGCGAACGATGTCTACATCGTAGAAACGCCTGAAGGTCGCGAGCTATTGCTCCCCGCCATTCGCCAAGTGGTCCAGGAAATCGATCTGGAAAACAATCGCGCGATTGTGAATCTCATCCCTGGACTGATCTAGTTCCCGCAGTGTCTCGCAACGATCCCGGCTCCCGCGCTGTCGTTACTTTTTTCTGTAATTGTCTCCGGTCCAAGTTGAGCTAAGAGTACCAGTACTGCGGTTTGATTGTCGCCACCTCGCAGCAATGTTATAATGAATGCAACCGGCAATTTCCCCAAGCTCAGACTGCCTGAAACTCTCGTATAGCTCTGGCATCGACTGCACTCGTAAAATATCCGCGCACGTCCCAAATCATCCACACAAGGAGAATCGAATGCACATAAAAATTCGCTGGGCATTTTTGTCTTTGCTGCCGATCGCGTTGGCAATACTTTTGCTCGGCAACAGCGTGAGCCCGATCAACGAATCTGCTGGCGAGGCGGCGAACGAAGTGAATCAGCCGCTGATTCCACAGATGAGCGCGCCATTGGGCGCAGGCTTGCAAGGTGGTCCATTGCAAGCAGACCCCGCGCCTCATCAAGGCAGCGGTCCCGTGACCGTTCCCGAAGTCAAGCACGACACCTCGCCGCCGCTGCGCGACATCCAGCCGATTCCCCCAGTACCGCATACCGGTATTCGCGAAATGCCGGAACCGCAAGAGCCGCACACGATTGCGACTCGCCCGCCGGTACAAGACCCTGTCGTGCAGCGCAATGGCGGTGGTTTACTCCCGTCCGTTCTAGCGCCCGCGCCGTCCAATAATTTCGACGGCGTGAACAATATTGACGGGGTGTATCCGCCCGACACGAACGGCGACGTTGGACCGAATCATTATGTGCAATGGGTCAACTTGCACTTTCAGATTTGGAACAAGAGCGGCGTTTCAGTGTACGGTCCTGCCGCAGGCAACACCTTGTGGAGCGGCTTTGGCGGATCCTGTCAAACACGCAATGATGGTGATCCCGTCGTGCTGTACGATTCCATCGCGGACCGCTGGGTGATGACCCAATTCACCGCGTCGAATCCGTACGGCGAATGTATCGCGGTTTCCACCACGCCTGATCCAACCGGTTCGTACTATCGCTACTTTTTCCAATTCAGCACTTCGGTCTTTTACGATTACCCCAAGCTCGGCGTGTGGCCCGACGGTTATTATCTCAGCGCGAATCGTTTCGGTGGAGTGCTGCAAACCTTCCAAGGTCCGAGCGCGATTGTTTTCGATCGCAGCAAAATGCTGAATGGTCAGGCGGCGACGTTCCAACAATTCAACCTGACTACGAGCTACGGCACACTGCTGCCCGCCGATTTCGACGGGACAAACTTGCCCGCCGCCGGCGAGCCGAATTTCTTTGCAGAGATTGGCAGCACCGCGCTGCACCTGTGGAAATTCCACGTCGATTGGACGACCTCCGCGAACTCCACTTTTACCGGACCGACTTCGCTCACGGTCGCCGCATACAATCAATTGTGTCCCAGCTCGCGCAGTTGCGTACCGCAGCCGAGCACAACGGTTGGACTCGATGGTCTGGGTGACCGACTGATGCACCGACTCGCCTATCGCAAATTCGCGGACCACGAAGCGCTGGTGGTCAGTCACAATGTGAATGCTGCAAGCAGCGGAACGAATGCGGGCGTACGTTGGTACGAGGTTCGCAATCCGAATGGTACGGCGACGCTTTATCAACAAGGCACCTACGCGCCCGATGCAAACAATCGCTGGCTCGGCAGCGTCGCGATGGACTCGGCAGGAAACATCGCGCTCGGCTATAGCGTTTCGAGCAGCAGCGTTTCGCCGAGCATTCGTTATACCGGGCGGCTCGCAGGCGACACGCTTGGATTGATGACTCAGGGAGAAACGACGTTGATCGCGGGGAGTGGCTCGCAGACCGGCACAGGCTATCGCTGGGGTGATTACGCGAATATGTCCGTCGATCCTTTCGACGATTGCACTTTCTGGTTCACGACGGAATATATCGCGACAACGGGTACGGCACCGTGGCGCACGCGCATCGGCAGCTTCAAGTTCCCATCGTGCGGCTCCACTTCTCCGACAGCAACCCCGACCTCTGCCGGACCGACCAATACGCCTACAGCAACTTCGGTGGCTCCCACCGCGACGAACACGGCGACGAGCGCGCCTCCAACCGCGACGCGGACAGCGACCAACACACCGAGTTCGGGTGGAACGAATGTTGTGGTGAACCCCGGTTTCGAAAGTGGACCGGGCGTGGGCTGGACGCAATATTCCAGCAACGGCTTTCAACTGATCGACACCACGCGACCGCATACTGGTTCGTACAGCGCGTACGAATGTGATTACAACAGCTGCACCGAATACGTACAGCAGCAGATCACGGTGCCGGCGAATGCTACACTCACTTACTGGCGTTACATGACCAGTTCGGAAGGAACGACCACCGCGTATGATTACTTGCGGGTGCGCCTGTTCTCGACCAGCGGCACATTGCTGACGACGCTACGCACCTGGAGCAACACGAGCACGCGCAACGCGTGGCTGCAAGACTCGATCAGTCTTTCAGGCTACGCGGGACAGACCGTCAATCTTCGCTTCGTATCGACGACGGATTTTTCGCTGCCCAGCGCGTTCTTTATCGACGACGTTTCGGTCAAATAGCGAACGGATGGGAAACGAATAAACGGGTGAAAAAGTGTAGGGGCGCAGCAAGCTGCGCCCCTACGATTTTTTTGAAATAAATATCTTTTTCGCGTCACCCTACTCGCGCTCTGTATATCGCAATTCCTTGACATCCCCTAACCCGCGTGGTATTCTCACAACGCATTTCCAAACTGAACCTCATCAAAATTGATCTGGCTACGCGTACAATCCTGGCAGACTAACCGCTTGGATCGAGATTTGGAATGCGTTGGAGTTACTGTGACCGACCCACGCTACTGGCTTGGCTTTAACCTTGTCCCGCAAATCGGCGCCGCCAAAGTCCAACGACTGCTCGATTATTTCGGTGACCTCGCGACCGCATGGAGTGCGGGCGCACACGAACTCACCGAAGCCGGACTCGACAAACGCGCGCTCGAAAATCTTCTTACCGCGCGGCGCGAGCTGGACCTCGACGCCGAATACACAAAAGCCCGCGCGGCGTGCGATACGCTCCTCACGCGCGACGATCCTTTGTACCCGCGCCGCTTGCGCGAAGTGCCGCTCCCTCCGCCCGTACTCTACATCCGGGGCGAATTGACCGCCGAGGACGAATGGGCACTCGCCGTGGTCGGCACGCGTCGCGCCAGCGCGTACGGGCGCGAAGTCGCGCGGGCGTTTGCCGCCGACCTCGTTCGTAACAAGATCACGATTGTGAGCGGGCTGGCGCGCGGGATCGACGCCGAAGCCCATCGCGCGGCAATTGAGGCGGGCGGTCGCACCATTGCGGTGCTGGGGAATGGCATCGACAGCGTGTATCCGCCTGAGCATATCAAGCTGGCAGAATCGATCCGTCAGCACGGAGCGATTGTGAGCGAATATCCGGTCGGCACGAAACCGGATGCCGCGAATTTCCCGCCGCGCAATCGCATCATCAGCGGATTGTCCCTCGGCGTACTGCTGGTCGAAGGCGACGAGCATAGCGGCGCGCTGATCACGGCAGAGTACGCGCTCGAGCAAGACCGCGAAGTGTTCGCCGTGCCCGGAAATATTTTTCGTCGCGAATCGCGCGGGACCAACAAATTTATTCGCGAGAGTCGCGCCAAACTGGTGACCCGCGTCGAGGACATTCTGGAAGAATTGAATCTGATGATGGTGGCGGAACACGCCGAGGCGCGAGTGCTTGTCGCAGAGAATGAGACCGAAGCGACGTTGATGCGTTATCTCACAGCCGAGCCGCTTCACATCGACGAGCTGCGCCAGCAAACCGGATTGCCTATCGCGCAGGTGAGCAGCACCCTCGCGCTGATGGAATTGAAAGGTCTCGCGCGGCAGGTGGGCGGGATGAATTACGTGATCGCGCATGAAGCCAGCGCCGATTACGCGACCCAATAGACCTGTTCACTACGTACCAGCTATTTAGCGTTTCCTTCATAACTTTTAACTTTGGACTTTTTAACCTTCAACGTTCAACGTTGAGTTCGCAATGTCGGATCATCTCTATCCCATCATCCTCGCGGGCGGCGCGGGCACGCGCTTGTGGCCCCGCAGTCGCCGTCATCGCCCCAAGCAGTTGCTCGATCTGCTCACGCCCAATTCGATGCTGCAAGACACTTACGGACGCGTGCGACCGCTGCTTCGCCCCGAACAGGTGTTTGTCATCACCAATGCCGATTACGTCGGCGAAGTACTCCAGCAGTTGCCGGAAGTGCCACCGGAAAATATTATCGGTGAGCCGGTCGGCCGCGGGACCGCGGCTCCGATCGCGCTCGCCGCGCTACTGCTGCGCGAACGCGATCCCGAGGCGGTGATGCTCTGTCTGCCCGCCGATCATTGTATCCAGCGCGACGAGGAATTTCGTGAGGCGGTACTTGCCGCGGAGGAGCTTGCCCGCAAAAATTTTCTCGTCACCTTTGGAGTGCCGCCACGCTATCCCGAAACCGGGTATGGTTACATCGAAGCGGCGAACGATTTGGAAATGGTACGCGGGATGCGCGCCTGTCGCGTGCGCCGCTTTACCGAAAAGCCCGACCAAGCGACTGCGGCGGAATTTATCGCCGGTGGGAATTATTTTTGGAATAGCGGAATTTTTATCTGGCGCGCGTCCATCATCCTCGAAGAATTTTCGCGCTATTTGCCGGAACAGTTACGCGCGTTGGAGCTGATCGCCAATGCGTGGCAAAACGCGAATGCCGCGCAAGTTTTCGAGAGTACGTGGCGCGAGCTGAAGAACGAAACCATCGATGTAGGCATTATGGAAAAATCGGATCGCGTCGCCGTTCTCCCACTTGATGTCGGCTGGAGCGATGTCGGCAATTGGGCGACGCTGCTCGACCTGCTCGCGGACGGGACGGGTCGGAATGTGGTGCAGGGGGAGCACCTCGGTATGGAGACTCGCGGCTCGCTGATCTACAGCGAAGATCGTCTGATCGCCACCGTCGGCTTGAGCGATATGATCGTGGTAGATACCGGCGACGTCGTGCTCGTCTGTCCAAAATCGCAAGCACAACGCGTGAAGCAAATCGTGGACGAACTCACACGCCTTCGTCAGGACAAGTATCTGTGAGCCACGCGCAATCCAATCAGGACGAGAGTCTGCGCGCTGAAAAAATTCTTCAGATGGAATTCGAGTACGCGCGCGAGACCGCGGGGCAAGCGCAAAATGATCGCACTATCGTCGTGAACCTTTATTTGATTCTCGTAGGCGGCGTCGGCTCGCTGCTGCTGGCGATGGCAACTTTCGCGGACGGCGGCAAACTCAATGTGCCCACCGAAGTGGTCGGGCTGTTGTTTCTCTTGATCGCCACCATCGGCTTTCTCACACTTTTCAAATTGATCCGTCTGCGACAGGCGTGGTTCAGCAGCGCGACGGCAATGGACACGATCAAGGAATTTTACTTGCAGCATTTTCCCGAATTGCGACCGGCATTCCATTGGCGCACCAATACGATCCCGCCGCGCGACCGACCCTGGACGATCACTTTTATTCTCTCATTGATGGTGGTGCTCATCGACAGCGTTGCGCTTGCAGGCGGAGTTTATCTGCTCTCGAATTCGTACAGTCCACGTCTCGGGCTGCCGCTCGCCGTTGCCGCGCTGGTGCTTGGGATGTTCCTCCAAGCCGCGTTCTATTTCAATCAATTAGCCGCGAAAGAACCGGACCGCGCGCCTGCGGAAAATAAAACGTAGCGGCGTTGCAACTAACGCCGCTACGTTTTGGAGCAGATCCAGACCCCCTCCACCAATCTAGTTTTTTGCCGCGGTCGATTCTGTCGGAAAACGCGCGATATGTTTTTCCCAGCCGGACACCACGCGCGCCTCGGGCCCGGTCGCGTCGAGCCGCAACCCCAACACACTCGCCCCCTCGCGCAGCCACGCTTGCGCCGCGCGCACGTCGCGCCGGTCGTCCTCTGCCGTAACAATCTCACCGCTGAATTGACAGAGAATTTCGACCGCGGTGGGCGTGTCGAGATCGTCGTCCAGCGCGTGGATGAATCGCTCGCGTGCGGCGCTCAGCTCCAATGGCGTCCCTTTGCCACTGGCAACCGCCAGCGCTTGCTTCATCTGCGTGCACTGTTGCAAGCGGGCGTCTAGTTCCGCGTAGGTAAATTCCCACGGCGCGCGATAGTGATGACTCGCCAGATACAAACGAATAGGGTCCGGCGCGTATGTCTGCAAGAGCTTGTCCACCATTACGAGATTGCCCAGCGATTTGCTCATCTTCTCGCCTTCAAAGCCAACCATCGCGGTGTGCACCCACACGCGCGCGAAATAAT
>JBBSHK010000023.1:0-14060 GCA_038253185.1 Anaerolineae bacterium
ATAACGGGTCCGTCTGATTGTAGACTAACGCGTACTGCGAGCCATCGGCTTTGGTCAGCGCGGGCGCGAGCGCGGTCAAGGCATCGGTGTCTGCGGGAGCTTCTCTGATCAATTTTTTATTGTAATAAAGCAGCAGGTGATTGCCATACGAGAGCGGCACGCCGTAATGTTTGCCGTTCACCAGCACCGCTTGATTGGCGACCTCGATGAATAGCGCGGGGTCGATCAAATTGTCTGCGGCTTGAATCAGGTCGCCCAGCAACAAGGGGCGAACCTGATCGTTCCTCATCCAAAGCAGGTCGGGTGCATTGCCCGCGCGCCCAGCAGTCTGAAAATGCGCGCGCAGGTTTTCGGCATCGACGCTCACGATCGAAATCCCCACTCCCGGATTTTTGTCGCGGAACTGCGCCGCGAGATTCGCCAAGTAATCGTAAACCTGCTCCTCCTCATCGTTGCGTATCCACACGACGAGCCGGGCGTTTTGTGAAACTGTCGGCACCTGCGAGCCCTCAGCGAGCGGTGGAAGGCATTTGCCAATCTCTAGCTCGTTGTGGAAACCCGACTGTATGATGACCCCTTGCACCGTTTCAAGCGTCACGGCTTGGACGTCGACGCCGAGCGTTGGAATTTCTTTAATGCCAATTTTAGTCTTGAGGGCGCTGACGCCGGCGATGTCTTTCCTCACCGCGTCGCCTGTCACGCCGCGCGCCAAACGCACCGCCGCGGTCGCCGCCGCCACCGCTAGAGGCTGAATTGGCTTGAGCACTTCCATCGCCTGCGCGCCGGCGCAGATGGCTTTGATGTTCGGCAGATCGGCATCCGCGCCCGCGACAAAGACCGGCACGCGTCCGATCAATTTCTGGTCGAGGAGCGCTTGCAGTGCGCCGCGTGCCATGCCCGAATTGTTGGCGAGAATCACCTGAACGTTGTTGTTGGTTTTCAGCAGCGCGTCTTGGGTCGTCTTGAGCGCCTGATCGGGCGACCAAGCGCTGTGCGCCTGGTCCGCGATCACTCGCACATCCCCCTGTGTGATCAAAGAGTCAACAACATCGTAATAGCCCTGTGTAATCGCCGCGGCGACCGAGTGACCCGCCTGCCCTTCCAAAAATACAAAATTGTACGGCGGATTGAGTTTGTGATCCTTGAGCCAATCGAGCGCGGCTTGAGCCTGCAACCTGCCCACTTTTTCGGAATCGTGCGTGATGTACAGGTCGAGGTCGGGACTGTTGATCAGGCGATCGTAGGCAACTACCTTCGCGCCAACTTTATGCGCCGCCTCGATCAACGGCACGGCGGCATCCGAATCGGTCGGCTGGATGACCAGGACTTGGGCACCTTGCGCCAGCGCATCCTCGACCTGAGCCGCTTGCTTGGCATCCTCATTGTCTGCCGAATTAAAGATGACGGTCGCGGTCATCGCCTGCGCCGCGTCGCTAAAAAACTTTTTATCTTTCAGATAGCGCTCTTCTTGCAGAGTCGCCAACAAGAACGCGATCTTGACGACGCCCGATGTCGTGCCGCTATTCGGCGCGAGCGTGACCGGCGGCGCAGCCGTAGGCGGCGGCGCGCCGGTGATTTGTGGGGCAGCCGTCGCCGGGCGCACGTTCGTGGCTGGCGGTGCGGCGGTCGGCGGCGCATTCGTCGGCAGCGCGTTGCCGCAAGCGGTGAGCGCGAGCAGAACAAAGCAGAACAGGTAGTGGCGATTGAGCTTCATCGATCGGTTTAGAACACATTTCAAAAATGGAATGCGAAGACGCTAATTCGCTCGGTGTACCCTGAAATGACTCCACCAAGCGCGCGTTCAGGGATTTTTGAAATGTGTTGTAGTGATTGTATATCACTATTGGTGAGGCGTCAGCCGTTAGTCGAATTGGCGAGCGCGCGATATTGATTGGGAAAAATTTAAAGAGTGTTGAAAACCCAGCGGACGAAATATTATTGCGAGCGCGGCATCAACTGTAGCACGTAAGCGGCAGTTGGCTCGACGTCAAGAGTATAGGTTGTACTCTCAAGGTCTGGGAATTTCTTTTCGCCGAATAAATCCATCGCGCGAAATATTCCATCGGGCAACGACGTGCCGGAGAAATCGAGCGTCAGGCTGGCGGGCTTGGCTCCAAAATTCAGAATGACGAGCAAGGTCTCTTGCGCGTCCGTCCGCAAAAACGCCAGCGCCTCGCTGCTCCCCTCGAGCGACAGTTTCTCCAGCGCACCCGCGCGCAACGCGGAATGACCCGCGCGAAGTTTGATCAGCGCGCGGTAATGTTCGAGCAGCGAGTCTGCCTGACCCTGTTCCTCTTCGACGGAGACGCCATCGCCCGCTTGGTTATTTCGACCGGATGGTTTGTACCAGTTCGTCATTCCCGCGCCGCTCTCTGCCGCGTACCAGTCCATCGGCTCGCGTCGCGTCTTGTCATAATCGGGCGCGGGCGCTTTCGTTCCCGTCATACCTATCTCTTCACCATAGTACACCATCGGCGTGGGTGGCAGGGTGAGCAGCAGCGTCGCGCCGAGCTTTGCCCGCGCGCGATCTCCTTTCACTTCGCTCATTACGCGATCGGTATCGTGGTTATTCAGGAAATGCACCGACTGTGCGCCCGGAGGAAACAGGCGACTCTCAGCACTTAATGTGCCAAAGAGCAGGCTGCCCGAGTTGCCTCCCAGCAGCATACTGTCACCCACGCGGTCGTTACTGCCTTCGAGGTCGCCGTAACTCGGAAAATCAAAGGTCGCATCGAATTCATTTTCATAGTAGCGGGCGATGTCGAGTCCGCCGGTCCACGCTTCGGCGAGCAGCAAGAATTCAGGATTGAGAGCTTTTACTTCGGCGCGTAATTTTTTCCAGTACGCGTGCGGTACATTTAGCACGTAATCGGCGCGATAGCCGTCGATGCCTCGCTTGGGATCGCCGTCTCCGGTTTTTTGCATCCAATATTTTGCCACGTCAATAAAATATTTTTGCGCGTCCGCGCTGTCATAGTTGACCCGCGGTAGTTCTTTCACCCCAAAGAAAGTCTCATACTCGGTATGCGCCGGATTGTTCCAGAGATACCATTCCGCATACTTGGACGCGGGATTGCCAAATGCCTCTTTAAAAAATGGATGTTGGTCGGAAGTGTGCGCGACGACATAATCGAGCAGCACGCGGATATGACGCCGGTGTGCCTCGCGCACGAGTTCGACCAGCTCAGCTTCGGTGCCGAACTCGGGATTGATCTTGTAATAATCGGTGGTGTCGTAACCGTGATAGCTGGGCGAGGCGAAGATGGGCGTCAGCCACAACGCGTTCACGCCCAGCGCTTGAAGATAGTCGAGCTTTTGTGTAATTCCTTTAAGGTCGCCAATGCCGTCGCCATTCGAATCATAAAAACTGCGCGGGAAAATTTCGTACAGGATCGCCTCATTAAACCACGCGGGCGTCGTAAGCGGCGGCTTGGACGGCGTGACGCTCGGCTCGCGCGTCGGACGCGCGGGGCGCGTGCTCGTCGGCGTGACGCTCACCGCGCTCGGTGAAACGATGGGCTGAGTGGTCGTCGGCGGGGTGGACGTGCTCGCGGGCGTGCAGGCGAACAAGATGAGGAACGAAAAAAGAAGAGCAGCGCCGATGCGGAAATATTTTTTGAACATGAATTAGTGAATGACAGGAATCGCGTCTCGTGCTTCATCCGCACTCAGCACCACCGCTGCGCGCGGCGCGAGTCGTAGAGACAGTGCGCCGGATTCAACCCGCGTCTGGCTTGAATCAAATTCGTTCGTTAGAATCGATCCGTCGTGCAAGGATAACGCCTCGAGCGGAATCGTTACCTCGTGCGGCTCCGCGCTATTGTTCAGCGCGACGATACATTGATCGCCCGCGTGAGCGAGAGCATAAACCATCACGTTGGTGAGCGCATCCGCGTACAGCGAAATGCGTTCGCCGCGGCGCAGCGCTGGATGCTTCTGACGTAAGCGAAAGAGCTGTTGGTAAAATGACCACAGCTCGCGATCCTGGCGCTCGTCCCACCACATCGTGCGGCGCGCTTCGGCATCACCAAAGCCCAATGGGTCGCGGATGCCGTACCCTTGCGACATACCCACTTCAGTGCCGTAATAAACAATCGGCGGCTGCGGCAAAGTGAACTGGCAGGTCGCGGCGAGGCGCAGGCGCGCGGAATCATTTTGCAACACCCACAGCATCCGGTTCATATCGTGATTGTCGAGAAAGGTTGGGCGCACAAAATCCCGACCAAAGTACGCATCGTGGCGAACCAGAAATTCGTCGAACTGTGCCGCGTCTAAACTCTCGTAAGCAAAAAAGCGGCGCAGCACATCGAGGAACATAAAGTCGAGCGAACCGTCGAGCCGTCCCTCATAACTGCGAACGACATCCGCCGCTTCCACCAATTCGCCCACTGTAAAGCAAGCGGGCGCGACTGCGCGCGTGGCGCGACGAAAGTCAACCCAAAAGTTGTGGCTCGGTCCATCGGCATAATCCAGCCGGTAGCCATCCGCGCCCGCGACCTCCAGCCAATAGCGCGCGGCATCAATCATCCACCGGCGCGCCTCGGCGTGTTCCAGATTCACCTGCGGCAGCGTCCCCGAAGTAAAAAATTTGGCGTACTCGTGGGGCCATTGATGAAAGGTGTACCACTCATAAAAAGGGCTGGTCTGATCGCTTTGCGCGGCGGCAAAATGCGGATGCTCATTCGAGGTGTGATTGGGAACGAAATCGATGAGCACGCGAATGCCACACTCGTGCGCCCGTCGCACCAGCTCGAAAAAATCTTGATTCGTACCGAGGCGCGGCTCGACCTTTAAATAATCGACCGTGTCGTAGCCGTGATAGGACGAGCTGGCAAAAAACGGCGACAGCCACACACAGTTCACGCCCAGGTCAGATAAATATCCGAGCTTGTCAATAACACCGCGCAGTGTGCCGCCGCAGAACTCGCGCGGGTTCGGCGCATCGAGAAATTTCTTGCCATCGCCGGGATAAAAGCGATCGACAAAGAGATGATAGATCGCCGCGTCCCAAATCCAATCGGGCGCGCGATACGAATCGACGTGGTAGGCAAAGCGCGTGGCAAGTTGCGACGCGCCTGCCTGATTATCCGCGAAGGTTTCGTCCACCCCGCGGCGCGACCACGCGCCAATTTTATAAGTGAGCTTGGTGCCGTCGGACTGGGCAGGGATTACCGTGCGCCAGCGCGTGGTGTAATTCCAATCGAGGAGATCCCAATTCTCACCGACCGGTTCCAGCGCGAGAGCAGAGCCGACGGTCGCATGACCGCGACTGCCTTGAGGTTCGCTTCCGTCCAGTGTGTAATAGAGCGTGACCCGATCGGCAAGGAGATTCGCGCCGACGGTTGTCCACACTGTGACCGGCTGTCCCGGTTCAGGATCGCGCGGTTCGATGCGATTGAGGTGAGTGATGCCACTGCGCTCGAGGCGCAGGCGCGCCAGTCGCTGCGCGGTCGTGGCGAGTGTGCCAAAACTAAAATCGTCCATACGGGAGGACGTATTTCAAAATCAGCGATTCACCACTCGCCCACAATGGTTCGGTTCGAATGTTGGAATACACTCGACGAATTTTGAAATACTTTGAAGGAGTAACTGGATTAACCTTTGACGCCACCAATGGTGAGACCGCCGACGATGTACTTTTGCAGACTCAGGTACACAAGCGAGACCGGCAGCGCGATCAAAATAGACATCGCGGCAAACCTTGACCACGGTGTGGTATCCGCGAATTGTCCGGTCATATTGTAGAGCGCCATTGCCAGCGTAAAGTTTTGCGGATTCGTCAGGAATTGCCACGAAAGATAAAACTCGGTCCAGCCGGACAAGAATCCGAGGAACGCGGTCACCGCCAGCGCGGGCACCGCCAGCGGCAGCATAATTCGAAAAAAGATCTGATTCGGCGAGGCGCCGTCGATTGTCGCCGCTTCTTCCAACTCTCGCGGAATCGTGTCGATGTAACCTTTCAGATTCCAGATAGCAAAGGGCAACAAGCCGGACAGCAGCGCCAGTCCTACGCCGAAAAGCGAATTACGCAAATTGAAATCGCCAATCGTGATGCGATTCAACATGACGAAGAGAGGCGCGAGGGTCGCGACGCTGGGCAGGATCAGCACGGCGATGATCGCCAACATCAAGACCTCGCGCCCGCGAAATTTGAAACGCGAGAACCCGTAGGCGGCAAACACGCCGACCAGCACTGATGTGAGGGCGGACCCCGCCGCGAGCATAAAGCTGTTAAAGGCAAGCTGCTGCAAGCTGACCGGATTGGTGGTCGGTTTATTCAGCACATCGATATACGCTTGCAAGGACGCGCCCGGAGGAATCAGGCGCAGCTCGGTGGGGCGCGCCAGATTGCGCGGGTCGAGCGACATGCTCACGACCCACAGGATCGGAAACAAGACGGTAAAGGTAATAAAGAGCAACAGCAATTGCAACATCAACTGCTTGCCAAGTCCCATGTGTCTTCCGGCGACGCGGGTGCGCGGCGCGTCGGTGCGGGCGGCGGAAAGGATACGCGCGCGGACGGCTGGACGAACAATTCGATTAGACATCGTAACTCTCCGTCGCTTTCGAAACTCGATTGGTAATCAATGTAATGATTAGAAGAATAATCGCGATGTAAACGCTGAACGCCGCCGCCACACCGTACAGACGCTGCTCGTTCACGAGGCGGAACGCGGTCGTCACCAAGATTTCCGTTTGGCGCAGGGGACCTCCGCCCGAAACAAAGTAGATGAGATTGAACAGATTAAAAGTCGTAATCATCCCATAGATTGCGGCGGGCACCATCGCAGGTCGCAGCAGCGGCAGCGTAATGCTAAAGAAACTCTGGACTCCGGTGGCGCCGTCAATCGAAGCCGCTTCGTAAAAATCTTTGCTGATGCTTTGCAGCGCGCCGGTCGCGACGATGGTCATAAAGGGCCAACCCAGCCAGATGTTCGTGATGAGCAAAGCGAAATAGGAGAGCGGCAATGGAATGCCGGGAATCGCCGGGTCTACCTGTTCGAGCCAGCGAATGTGAAAGGTCGCGGGCGCCAAGCCGATGAGACCTCCGAGCGCGGCGAGCGCTTGATTGATCGCGCCGAAATCAGGATCGTACATATTCTTCCAAACGTTGGCGACGACGAGGGTCGGAATGACCATCGGCAGAACAAAGATCGCGCGGTAAAAGCCGCGGAACTTTAACCCTTGGACATTCAACAGCACCGCGATCAGGATTCCGATGGAAACGTGAAAGATCACATTGGAAAAAGTCCAGAAGAGATTGAACGCCAACATACTCAAGAAATCAAAGTTCGGGATCGCCACCGCGCCGGTCAGGATGTCAAAATAATTTTTGAACCAGACAATATCCGGCGGCGCAGAGTTCACGCGGAGATTAGCCAGTCCAAAATTGGTGAACGACATCCACAAGCCAAAGCCCATTGGGTAATAAGTCATCACCGCCATAATAATAAAGGCGGGGATCAGATAGAGGTACGGGTTGATCGAGCGAAACAAACTTTTTCGTGGTCGAGGCGGGGCGGTCACGCGCGGGTTTGCGCGCTCTTGAGTTAATGTTGCCATAAGAATCTCCTTGCCACGCTGATTCGATCTGTATATCCGTGTGCGGGGATGGACTTGGCTGGTTGTAAGCGGATCGGATGAATTGTAAAATTTTTGCGGGATAATTGCAAGAAGGGAGTGCCAGCTTTAACACCGGCACTCCCTCGAGTAGAGTGATTACTTGCTGTTCGCTTTATTCATCGCGGCGCAAGCTTCCTTGACGGCGGTGGGTGCATCGGACTTGCCTTCCAAAACTTTGGTGACGGCATCACCGAACGGACCCCAGAAGTTGTCCAATTCCTTTGCCTGGGGGCGGGGGAATCCGGAATTCGCAAGGTCGGCGAACGCCTTGACGAGAGGGTCTTTCGGCGTCACATCGGTGCGCGCGGGTGGATCACCGGCAACGTCCGCATAGAGCGTCTGCGCCTCTTTGTTCGAGAGAAAGAGCGCCAGATTCACCGCGCCGTCCTTGTTCTTACTATTGGCGTTGACGTAAAAACCATCCAAGCCGGTCAACGGACCGGCATTGCCCTTGGGACCTTTCGGCAGCGGCGCGACGCCGACTTTGTCCGCGCCGAGACCTTTTTCATTATCGCCAAGGACCCACGGTCCATTCTGATACACATCGAGTTGACCCTGCTGGAACAAGCTGGTCAATTTACCGTCGTCGGTAAAATTCGCGCCGGCTTTTTTCAGATCGAGCAGGTACTGCAGCGCATCCGCGACACCGGTCGTATCGGCGACGCACTTGCCGCTATTGTCCATCAACTGACCGCCGAACGAGCGCCAAAAACCAAAGGTGTGATACGCGCTGTTCGCGATACCGACTTTCTTTCCGCTTTTCACCAGTGCCATAAGCTCGTCGGTGGTAGCAGGCGGCGTCGTGACGGTGGTCTTGTTGTAGTAGAGACCAACGGCTTTGGGAATCTGCGGCACGGCGTACAGCTTACCATCCACGGTCAGCGCGTCAATCGCCAGCTTGGAATAACTGTCGAGCTTGCCCTTGACCATATCATCCAGCGGCGCGAGCAAGCCCGCGCGGACTTCTTTGCCGAGACTGTCATTCGGCGCGGTGAACATATCGGGTCCACCGCCCGCGGCGGCTTCGGTCTCGAACTTATTGAACAACTGGTCGAAGGGAACTTCGAGCACGTTGATCGTGGCATTGGGGAATTGCTTTTTGGCGTTCGTCACCAATGTGTTGATCGCCGTCTCTTCCGAGCCGCTGGCATGGTAACCATGCCAAAGCGTGATCGTGCCCGTGACATTGCCGCCGGCACTGGGCGCGGTCGTTGCGGCACCACCCGGTACGTTCGTCGCAGCGGGCGGTTTGGTAGCACCACCGGACGGGCTGGTCGCCGCGGGACTGGCTGCGCCACCGGATGGCGCGTTGGTTGGCGCGGGGCTGGCGGCGCCACCGCCGCAGGCGACTGCCAAGAGTGCGAGCACGAGCAGCATCGTACCGATGGCAGAGTACTTTATCGATTTCATAATTCTTCTCCTCCAAAATTATCTGTTGTAAATGGGTTGTCAATTCGAAACGCGCCGAAAGAAACATGGCATCAATGTTCTCGACGCTGAGGCGTGAACAGTAAACTCTATTTTGGGTATCACCCCCTTTCAATTTTTTTCTATGAAATTGGAATGCGCGAGTGCTAACGAATGGTGCTAGTTGCTGTTTCAGGCTTGGTACATGCCCCAATCATACGATTTTGCCTAAACTTCCGTGACAGCGTGAGCCTCAACTAGCACCATTCGTTACTAGGTCGAATCAAAATTTCGCTCCCGTAATCAGAAAAGAAAACTCGTTCCAGCGCATACTGCGCGCCGCAGGTTGATTGTCGTCAACAGGATTGAGCGGCGCGGTTCAGATGACCAGAACGAGCGTCAGTTTTGAACTTGTCGCAGATAGGCAGCAATTGGCGCACGGGTTGAATTTACTGGGGCAATCAAGCGGAAGCCGACCATTGCGCGTGCTCAACAATTCAGAATTTCTTTCGGGCAAAGAAATGGTGTGGCAACCGGGTGTTGTTATACATCTGGCGCGATTCGCACTTGCGAGCTGGAATCGACAGACTTGAAGTAGTTGTAGACGAACCAATTGAAAGTAGGGGCAAAACATTTTTCTGCACTATGCAAAATGCTTCGCCCCTCCGCAATCAAATTCTGCCCTCTGCTAGAATGGCAATTCTTCTTCGGTCAGTGAATCGACGCCAATCGGACCGGTGGGAGTTGACACGGGCGCATTGCTGCCGCCATCCGTTCCTTCGCCCTTGCGACTGAGAAAGCGAACGGTGGACGCGCGCACTTCAAATGACGCGCCCGCGCTGCCGTCCTTGCGCGTATAGACACGCGGACCGCCGCTCTTTTCATCCACCACCAGATTGCCTTCGACCAAAACTTTTTGTCCTTTGGAAAGGTACTGGTTGCAGTTTTCGGCTTGCTTGCCATAGACGGAGATGCGGAACCAGGCGGTCTCTTCTTTGACCTGGCCCGACGCATCGGTCCATTTGCGGCTCGTCGCCATTGGGAAGTTGGTAATCGGGGTACCGTTCGGGGTATAGCGCATTTCCGGGTCGCGCCCGAGATTCCCAACGAGAACCAATCTCTGATACATGCTGCCTCCTTAAGGCTACGTTGTGTGTAGCCACTACTCGTGGGGTAAGTTGGCGCGATTATAGCACGATACAAAACGAAATGCAACAGATGTGCTATAAAAAATTCGCTTTATCAAAAAACAAAACAGCCACCCGCGTACGAGTGGTTGTTCCATTTTCTATTCAGACGACTAGTGCGCGGAATCGCACCTCAGCTTGAGTTGATCATCTTGGCGTACCATTCACCGCTGTCTTTGATGACGCGCTGCTGTGTCGCGTAATCAACATACACGATACCGAATCGTTTTGAATAACCCCACCCCCATTCAAAATTATCCAGCAGCGACCACACAAAATACCCGCGCAGATCCACACCTTCCTGCAGCGCCAAGCGAGCTTGCTCAATATGTTCGCGCAAATAATTGACACGCCGCGCGTCATGCAAACAGCCATCCGCATCCACTTTATCGTTGAACGCCGCGCCATTCTCCGCAATGTAAATTGGCGGCGCATGATACTCTTGGTGCAGGCGCACGAGCAAACGCCGCAGCGCCGGCGCGTGGACTTCCCAGCCCATCTCTGTATATTCCGAATCGGGCGCGCGCACAGGTTTGCCATCGCTGCCGATCAGGTTGCGCTGATAAAAATTCACGCCGAGAAAATCCAGTCGCTGGCTGATGACCGCCATATCGCCCGGCTGAATCATAGGCGCGCGTTCGCCGTATTCCTCTAACGCGACGGGCGGGTAATGCGCGCGCAAGAGCGGCTCGAGAAACCAGCCGCAATTTTTCGCCCAGCCGCTCCCTGCCGCGGCGCGTGCCTCCGGCGTGTCCGCTTGTGTCTCAAAAGGCCAGAGATTGAGCACAATGCCGACCTGCGCCTGCGGATCCATCGCGCGGATGGCTTGCGCCGCGAGTCCGTGCGCGAGCAGCAGATGATGTGACACTTGCAGCGCCAGTTTTTCATCGCGCAGTCCGGGCGCATGTTCGCCGCCGCGATGTCCGTTGAAAGTCACCACCTGCGGCTCGTTGAGCGTCATCCAATTCTTTACGCGATCGCCGAGCCGATGCGCCATCAGCGCGGCGTAATCAGCAAAATACGCGGAGGTGTCGCGATTGCCCCAGCCATTCCAGTCTTGCAGCGCATGCGGCAAGTCCCAATGGTAGAGCGTGACGAACGGCTGAATCTTTGCCTCGAGCAGGACATCCACCAAGCGGTCATAAAAATCGAGACCGGCGGGATTGATCCGCCCGCGACCTTCGGGCAAGACGCGGGGCCATGAGATGGAGAAACGATATGCTTGCAGTCCGAGCCGCTGCATCAGCGCGACATCGTCACGATAGCGATGATAATGGTCGCACGCCACATCGCCGGTGTCGCCATTCTGAACCTTACCCGGCGTATGACTAAAGCGGTCCCAGATCGATTCGCCTTTGCCATCCTCGTTCCACGCGCCCTCGATTTGATACGAGGCAGTTGCCGCGCCCCACAAGAAATTTTTCGGAAAGTTATTTGGACTTGACGCCATCGTAATTCTTCCTTAACAAATTTATCCGACCCACATATCGAATGAAAAAAGTGTCGTCAGCACGCCCAGTAACAAAACACTTGCCGGCGTCCACGCGCGCTCGAACGCCGCCTTCCGCCCAAGACGAGCGAAAAACAAAAAGATTCAAGGGGATGCCCAAACGAACAGCATCATCGCGCGCGGGGAGACTGTCAGCGTAGCGCCGATTTTTTGCTCCTGCATTTTTTCTGCATTGTCCATTCCGCCTTCTTGTTATTTCTCCACGCCTGTAATAACGACGCCCTGCATAAACTGTCGTTGCGCGAGAAAGAACATCAACGCGGGCAGGAGCATGGTCAGCGCCGCCGTTGCCGCCGAGCGACCCGGAAAGCGGCTGAAGGTATTCACAAACGCGCCAATGCCGACAGAAATCGGGTACAGTTCTTCATGCCCGACTAAATAAACCAGCGGACCGAAATAATCATTCCACACAAAGAAAAAGTGAAACAGCGTCACCGCGGTGATGGCAGGAATCGCCTGCGGAATAATTACGGAGATCAACGTCCGCAATGGATTCGCGCCATCAATCATCGCCGCCTCATCCAGTTCTTTGGGAATGCCCATAAAATATTGGCGGAGGAGAAAGACATCGTAGGCGTTCGCAAAGAACGCGGGCACGAGCAGCGGCAGCCAACTTCCGGTCCACCCAAGTTTTGCGAACAAAATGTACAGCGGAATAATAGTAGCTTGCGGGGGCAGGACGATGGTCGAAATCAGAATGATGAACAAGAGATTCTTGCCGGGGATACGAAAGCGCGCAAAGCCATACGCGACGAGAATGCAAGAAATCAAAGTGCCGATCGTGCTAATGATGGCGATGATAAAACTGTTGCGGAGCAGCAGCGCGAAATTTACTTCACCCCATGCGGCGAGAAAATTTTCCAACGTTGGCGAAAATTGATAGACCGGATTCCAGGTGCGCCATCGTCCCTTTACATTAAACACACCCTGATCGGGATGCGCGGGATCCACCATATCGCTGTCTTCGCGGAACGGCTTGACCAACGCCAATCGTTTCACACCCTGATCTGTGGGCACATCGAACAGCGGATAATCTGCGCCCTGATATTTATACGTGGCAGCGGCGGCGGGCCACTGCGGCGCGTTCTGCGCCGAAAGCTGCGAGTCCTGCTTGAACGCGGTCGCGAGCATATAACCCAATGGCAATAAAAAAATTAGCATCACCGCAAGTCCGAGACCGGTCACGAGCACCGTTGATGACAGACTGCGGAGCAGATGTTGCCCGCGGAGCGGAGACTGCGTCGTGCGCACAGATTGGGCTTGAGCGAGTGTTGCCATTTTTTTCTCCTTCAAACTCTGCGCGTCACTTACGACTCGCCGCCCGCGTAATAGACCAGCCGCTGCCCGAGGAAAAAGAGCAGACCGGTCGAAGCCATCGTGATTACAAAAATCACCAGCGCCAGCACCGAGGCATAACCCATCTCACTAAACACAAAGGCCTCTCGATAAAAGTGGAGCGGAAAAAAAAGGAGTGAACCTTGCGGATCGCCATTGCGTCCGCCGATGAGCAACGCCGGCACAAAATATTGGAACGCGCCGATCGCGCCGAGCGTAACATTGTAAAAAATCACCGGCGAGATCATCGGGACGGTGATACGGAAAAAACGTTGGAACGCGTTTGCTCCATCTACGATCGCCGCCTCGTGCAGCTCCGTCGGTACGCCTTGCAGCGCGGCGAGCAAAATCACCATCGCGCCGCCGACCGTCCACACGCTCAAAAGATTAAGCGCAGGCACTGCCCAATTCGGATCCGTAAACCAGCGCGGTCCTTCAATGCCAATTGAACCGAGCGCGAGGTTGATCCAGCCGGACTGCGCGTTCAGCACTCCACCAAAGATGATAGCTCCGGCGACAACGGGAATAACGGAGGGCAAAAAAAATAAAGTCCTGAAGAAATGCGAGCCGATGAGATGTTTGGAATTGACGAGGAGTGCAAACAAGAGCGGGACAACCAGTCCGAGCGGAATTCCAATCAACGCGAATTTGAGCGTCACGCCCATGGAGGGCAGCGCAATCGGATCGGTGAACAAACGCTGGAAATTTGCGAGTCCGACAAAGTTGAAATTTCCGGGTGCGAATTCTTTCGTCGCCGTATAGTCGGTGAATGAGAGGAAGAGAGTAAAGACAATCGGCAAAAGCTGAAACCCGATCAGCCCGATGAACCAGGGCATTAGAAAAAACAAGCCCCAGTTCCGCTGCTGCCGCGCGAACGCGGAACGCTGGCGCTTGGGCTGTGCCACAGCCGCAGGACGAACGGAGGTAGTATCAAGTGCGGACATCGGGCAACTCCTTCAACGCTTGCTCCTTGCGCCGCCCGGTCGACCGGGCGGCGC
>JBBSHK010000024.1:0-14041 GCA_038253185.1 Anaerolineae bacterium
CGTCCTCGGTCACGAGCACGGTGTGATTCGCCAAGCCGACCACGCGCCCCTCGCGCAGCACGCGGGCAGCAGGATTGTCTACCGGCTGGCGCGTTTTTTCATTGATGATGTCAAAAACTTGTTCGAGCTCCTTGCCCACCGCTTCGGATTGCTTCCAACCAGTCAGCGCCTCCGCGACCGGATTCATCAAGGTGATATGTCCCTCGGTATCGGTCGCAATCACCGCGTCGCCGATGCTGGAGAGCGTCACTCGCAGTGATTCACGTTGTTCGCGGATTGCCTCTTCGGTGCGGCTGCGTTGAATCGCCGCCGCCAGCACGTTCGCCGCCGATTGCACGAAATCAATGTCGTCCTGGCTAAAGCTCCACCGCCGGGTGGTCTGAATGCCGAGCACGCCGTACGGCTGCCTCCGACCGGGGATCACCACGCTCATTCCACTGACGATCTGGTACTCGTTGACGAGCGGGGGAGTCTCGAAACGTTTTTCAGTACGCCAGTCCGTGACAATGATGGGCTGATTGGCTTGCAAGGTATAACCGGCTTGTGATCCCGTACCCGCCCCGACTTGAGCTTTCCCCATCACGTCTGGTTTCCAACCGTAACCCGCGCGCAAGAGCAGCGTACTCTGTTCGAGCAGTAATTCCAAAACGGTGACGAACTCGACGCCCAAGGTTTCGGCGACCCGCGCGGCGACATTATCCATCAGGGCATGCAGGTTGGTCGTGGTCAAGGCACGTTCCCCAAGGTTGGCAACCACGGCATGACGGCGAGTTTGTGCCCGCGCGATATTCTGCGCGCGCTCGCGTGCGACCGTGATCAAGCTCATCAACACTGCCACGAGCACGAATACGCCTAACACCACCCAATCCGCCGCGCTGGTAATACTGAAAGAGAGAGTCGGCGGCAGAAAAAAATATGCCCCCAGTAGCGCCGAGACGACCGTCGCCAACAAGCCAGGTCCCGGTCCGAGGAACCAGGCGCTGACTGCTACAGCCGCATAGAACAGCGCGAAGGGAGTGTGCTCTCGTAAAGCCGGGAACAGCATCGTGAGCACGAACGCGCTGATGACACTGAGCAGCGCAACCGCGTACGCTTGTGCCAGGGGACGCTTGCTTGACATCATCTTTCAATCTCCATTTTTGCAGACAACAAACTACTCGAAAGCGAGGGTGCTTGAATCCTAGTCTGAATCATACTGGCGTCGATTTTACAACCGCCTTTGTCCGATTGCAATATTGCCAAGCCCTTGACCGGAATTTGTTCGCGCGTGAGCTCGCACGCTTGATGCCTCTTTCAAATGCTCCAACTCATCTCAAAAAGCCGATTCAGCGCGGGAGAACGCGTCAGAACCAAACGCGGCGCAGCTCCCATCAAGAAATTTCATTTTTGGGATGAGTTGTAATATAACGTCACTCTGCGATGAACACAGCAGAGATCGGAAGCGTCGAGGTGAAGCGGTGACGTTTTGATTATGAGCGTGGGCAATCAATTTCTTCCGCGATCAATCTACAGGAGGCTCGAATGGCTGAAGGCTCGACCCCACGCGCAGTGATCTGGGACCTCGGAGGCGTACTGGTACGAACCGAAGACTGGGCGCCGCGCACGAACCTGGCAAGAAGTTTTGGTCTCTCGCGCGAACAACTCGAAGAAACGGTGTTCGGCGGCGACCGCGGGGTGCGCGCCGCGCGCGGAGAGATCACCGAAGAGGAATTGTGGAGCCAGGTGGGCGCGGTGCTGAATGTGCCTCCGCCTGAAATGGCGCGTCTGCAACGTGACTTTTGGGCGGGTGATAAACTCGACACCGCACTGATCGAATTTATTCGCGCGCTGCGCCCGCGCTATCGCACAGAACTCTTGAGCAATGCGTGGAGTGGCTTGAGAAAGGCGCTCACGAACCAGCTCCGCATTACGGACGCGTTCGACGACTTGATCATCTCTGCTGAAGTCGGCGTGATCAAGCCAGACCCGCGCATTTACCAGCTCGCCGTAGAACGGCTCGGCGTGGCTCCCGAAAACGCGATTTTCGTCGACGATATGCCCGACAATGTCGCGGGCGCGCGCGCCGTTGGTCTGCACGCGGTGCAGTTCCGCGATTCGGCGCAAGCACGCCGCGAGGTGCAGCAGTGGCTCGCGGCGGATGGTAAAGAATGAGGAAACAGACGCGCGTGCTGCCGCGAAAATTTTTCGAGCGTGATTGTCGTCGATAACGCCTTCAGCCCTCTGCCCTCTGCTTTTGCTATTCCCAGCCCTCTGCGGCTAACGCCTCGTGCACTTCGTTGGGGTTTTGGCGCATATGCTTTTCGAGTTTGCTCGAATCGGCGTGCGCGCGATCATAGTCCCAGCCCTTGTCCATCAAGTTGCGCTCGTGCAATTCGTGCAGCAGCACGTACGGTCGCTCGGCATCGCTCACGTCATTGTCAATCCACACTTCACCCTGCGGGACAAATTCGTACACGTGCTCGTGCCCGCCCTCGGTGAAATCTATATCGAATACGCTACGCACCAATCGCCCGTCCACGATCCAGACGCTGACCGGCTCTTCCAATTTTTTCCACAGTCGCAGATGAACCTTCGACGGGTCGGCTAACTGGTTCGGCGCTTTTACTTTTTTTACATCGCCCGCTTTCTTTCGCATTTTCATTTCGGACTCGTCGGCTTTTTTTCGCGCCTCGTCGTCGGACAAACCTTTTTGTCGCGCGCGATATTCGAGCAGCAGATGGTGAATGAAAAATTTGGTTTCGTCCGGGGTTGCCTCGTCGATCCAGAATTCATGCTTTGGGATAAATTTATAGTTATAGGGGTGACCGTAATCGCTAAATTCTTCGTCGAGGTTGGTGCGAACGAACGCGCCGTCGATGCGCCAGATGCTGATGGGTCCGCGCTGTCCGAGCTTTTTCAGGTAAGGTGGTTGCCGGTGGCGCGGCGAAGCGGGGGAACTCTGCTTCGCCTTCGACTTTGTTTTTGTTTGCGGCTTTTTCGCGGAATTATTTTTTGCGTTGGTCTTGGGCATTGTGCTTCTCCTGTGTGCTGTGACAACTCAGCTCAAAAAACCGATTCAGCACGGGAGCACAAGTCAGAATCATCAGACGCGGCGCGACTCCCGTCAAGAATTTTCATTTTTGAGATGAGTTGGAATAATTTTACAACGAAAAAAAGTGACCGACGTTCGCACGCCGTCGCGTTCGATTCAGCCGCGCGGCTCGTTCTAACTCTGGGGCAGCGGTCGTGCCGCCCGACCGAAAACATCGGAGTAAAGGAAATTAGAAAATGGCAACAGCAAACACTGCAGCAAAAAAAGCCAAAACCGAGGCGGCGCGCGTGGTGACCGACAATCCGTGGATCGATCGTCTGGCGCGTTTTGGTTTCATCATGCGCGGCGTGCTGTATATTGTGATTGGTTTATTGGCAGTGCAGTTGGCGCTCGGCGCGGGCGGCAAGGCGACTGACCAAAACGGCGCGATTGCGTTGCTCGCCGCGAATCCATGGGGGAAATTCCTACTGTTCGCGATGGCAATTGGGTTGGCGGGCTATTCATTATGGGGATTTGTGCGCGCCATTTTCGACCCATTGCGGCGCGGGCACGATACCAAGGGTCTGGTCGCGCGTCTCGGATTCCTCATCAGTGGAGTGTCGTATGGCGCGCTCGTGCTGCCGACCGCGCGTTATCTCACCGGCAACCCGGGGAGCGGCGGCGGGCAAAGCGGCAACCCGCAGGATATCACCGCGCAACTTTTGAGCAAACCCGGGTACGGTCAATGGCTGGTGATCCTTTTTGGAGGATTCTGGATCGTCGCCGCCATCGGACAATTTCTGCAAGCGTACAAAGCAGAGTTCGTCAAAGATTTCAAGTCGCGTGAGATGCGCGCGAATGAAAAGCGCTGGGCGACGCGCATCGGTCGTTTCGGTTACGCGGCGCGCGGCGTGGTCTTTGCCATCATCGGCTGGTTTGTGATTCAGGCGGCGCTTAGCTTCAGCCCGCAGCGCGCAACGGGATTCGACGGCGCGCTGTTGAAAATTGCGCGGGAGCCGTATGG
Organism: Anaerolineae bacterium; assembly: GCA_038253185.1. Lineage (GTDB taxonomy): Bacteria > Chloroflexota > Anaerolineae > UBA4142 > SHND01 > JBBSHK01. Next base: position 4,035 of record JBBSHK010000024.1, read on the forward strand.
TCTCTATCTGCTCGCCATTGTTGCTCTGGGATTGGTCGCGTTCGGAGTGTACTCGATGTTGTGCGCGCGGTGGAACAAAGTCGTGTGATGACCTCCATCGTCTGACGAATGAAGTTCATCTAACCAATTAGGAGTCCGCAGATGCCATTTGAGCAATATCACGAACCGGCGAACGAATTGCCGCAAAAGACGCGCACCTTCGCGCGGATGATTCTTTCGCTGATCGAAGAAGCCGAAGCAATTGATTGGTACGAGCAGCGGCTGGCGGTGGAAAAAGACCGCGAGGCGCGCGCAATTATGTTGAACGCGCAAGGTGAAGAATTCAAACATTTTGGAATGGACCTGGAATTCCTGCTGCGCAGAAAACCAAAGTGGCGCGAGATTATGCAAGACATTCTGTTCAAAGCCGGCGACATTGTCGAGCACGGCGAAGAGGCGGAAGAGGAAGCGGACAAGCACGAAGATTAGAAATAAATTTCGGATTGATGCAAAAAACAATCGCGCCAGTGTTGGCGCGATTGTTTTTTTGACGTAGGAGTGGTTGCTCTGCTTCATTCCTAAAGAGGGCAGCCACACAGGGCTGTCCCTACATTATCGTCTCGTCACCAATGCCCGTCGTTCCAACTTCATCTGCATTCCATATTTCGGGCGCAGCGTAATCACCGGCTGGAGCGCAATCGGATGACTCGGCACGAGCCGCATCTGCCATTGTTGCGAGAGCGCGGCGATGAGCAGGATGCCTTCGGTCCACGCGAACGATTCGCCGATGCAGACGCGCGGTCCGCCGCCGAATGGAAAGTACGCAAATTTCGGCAGCGCCACTTTCATCTCCGGCGTCCAGCGTTCGGGAAGAAAACGCGCGGGTTCATGAAAATAACGCGCGTCGCGCTGCATCACGTACTGACTCATAAAGAATATCGAGCGCGCGGGCGCGAGGTAATTCGCAAGCGCGTACTCTTGTACACTCTGCCGTCCAACAATCCACGCGGGCGGGTACAGCCGCATTGATTCCGCCAAGACCGCTTCGGTGTATTTCAAGCGCGGCAGATCATCGAACGTCGGCAGTCGTTCACCAAGCACCGTCTCGATCTCGGCGTGCAACTTCTCTTCAATGGCTGGATTTTGCGAGAGCAGATACCACGTCCACGTCAGCGCGTTCGCGGTGGTCTCGTGTCCCGCGAGAAATATCGTCACGGCTTCATCGCGCAACTGCATATCGGTCATTCGTGTATTGTCGCCTTCGACATCCTGCGCGTGGAGCAGCATCGAAAGTAGATCGCCGCGGTCTTGTCCGCTCGAACGTCGTTCGTTGATAATGCGATAAATAATCGCGTCGAGGCGCGCCCGCGCGTCCCAAAAACGTTTATTGCTGGCGAGCGGCAGCCGGTCTAACCATTCAGCCAGCGGACTGTTGAGGCGATTGAACATGCTCATAAAAGTATTCAGCGCCTCGCGAATGTCCTGTGCTTCCGCTTTCACATCCGCGTCGAACAAGGTCTTGGCGACAATGTCGAGGGTCAGCCGCATCATCTCCTGATGAATATCCACGACCGCGCCGTCGCGCCACCGTTCACGCGTGCGCGCGGCGTACGCGCTCATCGCTTCGGCGTAACCGGCGAGCCGCTGCCGATGGAACGCGGGCTGCGCGAGCCGGCGCTGCCGCAAATGAAAATCGCCTTCGCTCGTGAGCAGCCCTTCGCCGAGAATACGCTTGGCTTGTCGCAAGCCGCGACTCTTGATAAAACTCTTGTTGTGCGTAACCAGAATATCTTGAATGACAGCGGGCTGGTTGACGAGATAAATATGCTGGGGTCCCAATTGGAAATGAACGAGGTCGCCATACTCGTGAATCGCGTCCGCGATCAGTTTCAGCGGGTCGCGCTGGATTTCAAAAAAGAGACCCGCGCTAAATCGGCGTTTGGGCCCGGGTGGATAACGCCGCGCGTTCGCGTTCAGCGTGGGGCGCTGTTGGATTTTATTTATTTCGGTTTTCGTCTCAGGATAATGAGTGGACACAAATTCCTCCGCGCATTCATCCTATTCTGTTTGCGAGATAAAACAAAAATGGCGAGTCTCAATGGGGCGCGGGTTTGGGCGCAAGCGCCAGCACGAGCGGAAATCCAAGCCAACTGTAGATGTTGTTTGGATTGTTATTGGTGAAGGTCGTGCCGCTGGTGTCGCCTTCGATCCAATAATTGTGACCGTTGTGGTCGAGCGTATTGTTGCTCACATTATTCTGCGTGGAATTATTCAGGTGGATGCCGACGGCGGAATTCGCGGTGATGGTATTGCCGCAGATGCAATTTTTGAACGAGCGATATTGGTTGGTGTCGAGCCACCAGAAATTATTCGGATTAACCTGCTCCCAGTAAATGTAAAGCGCCTGATCGTCATTGTAGAGTGTGTTGTTGGCAATCGTGTTGTCGTGGCTGTTGTTCGAGATGATACCGTGATTGCGCTGGTCGCGAATGTTGTTGTCGCGAATGGTGGTGTTGACCGAAAAGCCCATCCAGATGCCGTCGAGTCCACCGACGATTTGGTTGCCGAGGATTTGATTGCCGCTGCAAAAGCCGATCTCAACCGCGTTATACATCGCGCCGCTAATGGTGTTATTCGCAATCGTGTTATTATTGCCGCAGGGCATGCCATGAGCTTTGATAAAAATTCCGTTGCCGTTATTGCCGAGCACTTGATTGCTGCTGATAATATTTCCGCTCGAACCATTCTGTAAAATAATTCCGCCCGCATCGCAGCCGAGACCGACGACACCCGCGCCCCACGTGCACGAGCGAATATTGCCCGCGGTGGTATTGCCCGAAACGGTGCTCGACGTGGCGCCCAAAAGATTCACGCCCCACGCGGTATTGTTGGAGGAAATATTGCCGCGCACGAGGACGCCCGAGCTGCTGCGTACATCAATCCCAATCGCTTCGTCATTCGTGGTGTTATTGTCAATGCGCGCGCCTTGTGAGTTGTTCAGGCGAATGCCGCCCGATTCCGCCATGCCGAGAAAAATTCCATAGCGCTTGCCGTCCACTTCGGTGCCATTATCAGAAATATTATTATCGTGAAGGTAGAGGCTGGTCGAGCCTTCGACAAAAACGCCGTAACGATAGCCGCTCACTTTGCAATTGCGAATTTCGATGTTCGTTGGTCGCTGCTGAATAATGAATCCGACGTTGCGCACCGCGATGCCGTAACCATTAAAGCCGGAACCATTCAGCGCGAGTCCGCCGCAATCGAGCGTCACGTTGCTGGCGCGGATGTTGAGACAATCGCCGCTACTCGATAAACTCGTCGCGAGTGAATAATTGCCAAGCTGAGTGATATTGCCGCAGCCGTTGATTTGCGCGGAGAGTCCCGGCGGCGTGGTTGGCGTGGCGATGGTCGTCGCGGTGCGCGTGGGTAAGGGTGTGCCGGTGGACGGCGTGCGCGTCAGTGCTATCGTATTCGTAGGCAGAGCGATGGTTGGGCGCGCGGCGCGGGCTGGCGAGGTCGCGGTTGGCGTCAGAGTGATGACGATCGCCACGACTACCGGTGTTGGATTCTCTCGCAACGCGATGAGCACGCCACCGCCTTGCGGACTTGAATCATTCACGGGCGCGGCGATGACAAGTTGCGGTAAGAGCAAGCCGATGCCTGACGCGGCACTTGATGCAAGTAATGCATCGGAAATGGTGATCGCCTCGGAGGTTGATTCGGGCGTCGGAGTGAGCCAGAGCACGGTGCCCGCGCCCACGAGAAAGAGCGCCAACAGTGAAAGGATAACGAAACGCCACGCGGTCATAGGAGGGATTAACTGGTTTCGGGGATGCAACTTGCTCCGAGAACGTTCGGAGCCAATGGTCGCGCATTTTAGCACGCCGCGCGCGGGTCGTCAATGTAGCTGGCGGGGAAAACAAGATTGGAGAATGAATCTCCGTTTTGACGTAGTACGCGTATGCGGAGTTATCAGGCTATCGTAAATCGATCAAGTCAGCATTGCTTGAATCTCAGTCAGGTGACCGTTTGCAATAGTACTCAGGTATAGTACAATCAGCCTCGTACTATGACCGCGCTACACTCCCCGGTTTCCTGCCCAGAGCGAAGATGAGCCAAGCCCATTCTACCAACGGGCTGAAAAATTTTTATTGGAGGTGATTGACTTTTGTTTTGCGCGTAAAAAACACTGGTCGATTCAACTCAGATGTCTTACTGTATACGCGCCAGAAAACTGGCGCGTACAAGATTCACATTTTTAGGAGGTTGAAATATTTCGAAACAAGTGGATACTCGTTTTGGTCGCGGTGCTCGCGCTGTCGCTCGTGCCAGTGGTAGCATTGGCGGCAGGAACTGGCGGCACTGACAAGTTCGGACCGTATCCGAGCAGTTCGCCCGACAATGGGACATGTGGCAATCAGTGGGCGATAGATACGTTTGACCGCTACTTTCTCGTTCACGACAATGGTGACGGTACTTTCAGCGTGCGCGAGGAATATAAGAACGGCTCGTTTGTTACCACAGGTCCTGTGAGCCCCGGCGCTTGCGAGACAACTTCGCATCACGGTTCGGTGCTTCAATCCGGTGTGGTGGGTCACATGACCGGCTTTCTTGCCGGCACCGTCACCAGCAGCACTTACAATCCGAACGGCTGCAGCGCTGCGGGCGCCGATTGCACAACTACTAACGGTTTCTTGACCGCAGTGTTTGGAGCATCCGGTCCTGCGACGTTTACCTGTAATCTGGGATACGCCGGCTGCAAATTCAACTTTGAGTACAGCTCGGGCGACCAAAGTCTGCAATATCATCATTGGCAGGACAAGTCGGACAATCAAGTCGGCGAAAAGTTTGAAGGCGATATTGCCAATCAATAAGACCCAGGCAACGATAACTAAATATATTGGCTGAATTACAAGCCCCCGAACTTTTCGGGGGCTTGCTCTTTGCGATTGCAATTGACACACTTTTTTGTCGCGGGTAGAATCGTGCCGTCGTGCCGCCATCAATGCTTCGCGCATCCATCTATTCGCTGTCCTGGATTGTCATTGCAATGACTCTCGGTTGCTCGAGTAATGCGGTGAACGTCGCGACGCCGTTGCCTTCAGCGCGCGCACCCGCGACGGTCCTGCCCTCCGCCGCAGCAACCTTAACCCCACGCGCGATCCCGCTCGGTCAACCGTTCAAAAAAGAATCCGCGCCGGAGGTGTACCTGCTCGACGATAATAAAAAACGCGTGGTGCGCGATCCCGACGCGTTCGGATTCATTGCGAACGCGATCTGGATTCTCGCCGACGCGCAGGTGGAGGCAATGCCGTCGGGGGCGCCCATCACAAATCTGATCAAAGGTGGCGGCGTCCCGGTCTATCTAATGAAGGATGGAAAAAAGCGGCGTATCCCAGACTTGGAAACACTCGTCAAGCTCGGCTACCAGTTGGACGACATTTCACAAATCTCGCAAGATCTATTTGATTTTATTCCGGTAGGCGAAGATATTAATCGTTAGTTGTCTGTCATTATCCATTGTGCATTGCCCATCCGTCCGCCTATGATTTTCCGAAAATTTATTTTCTTTGTGTTCCTTCTCAGTCTGTTCGCCACCTTCAGTCTCGCGCGCGCCGACAGTCCACCGACGACGCTCATCGCCAATGGACGCGCGGAATATCGCTTTGATTATCGCGGCGACAAGACCCCGATCGAGATCACGCTCGATGCGCCGGGCGTGGACGCGCTCGAGCTGCTCGTCTATACGCCCGCGGAATTGGAGGCGGCGAAACGCGGCGATGCGCTCGTTCCCATCGGTCGCGGCACGCGCGGTCAAGGTCACGACTTAATTTGGTCGGGCGTTTTCAATGCGCCCGGCGTTTATCAGGTCGCGGTCGAAAATCACACGCCCGCTCCGATTCTGTACCACCTCGACATTCGCGGTGAAAGTGTCAGCGGCATCGCGCAAATTCTTGCCGATGCTCCGCAAAACAATTCCGCGTTTTCGATGGAGAATGGCACGCGCGTACTCACTGTGAATTTGCCGCCGGGCGCGGGTCAAGCCCAGTTACGGATCAGCGTACCGAATGCCCCTGCTGCCTGCACTCACGCGAACGAAATCGCGCCAACTCTTTCGCACAGCCTCAAACTTTGTCCGAGCGAAATCTATCCACCGCTGCATCTCGTCGGTACTAATGTCGCGCTGTACTCGGATGACGCGCGCAGCGCGCTGGTCACCAGCAGCGGGCGACAGTTTGCCATCACCATCGAGGGCGCGAATAATTTGGTCGAGGGCGTAATGATTCAGGCGAGCGCGGACGCGAGCGATTTCGGCGCGTGGCTGTGCCAGTACGACGAATGTGTTTTCCCCACGCTGCCCGTCAAGACCACACTGCGCGGTGGAATTTTGTACGGCGGCGGAATCTTATTGCGCGGCTCCAATTCCACGATTCACAATGTCACCGTACACGGGGGGACGATTGGCATCGCGACGCTGAACGGGCGCGCGAATTACCTGATCGACAATCAGTTGAACGATCTCAATGGATGGGGTTCGTACAATTGGGCGAGCAGTGGAAGTTATTTCGTCGGCAACACCATCAATCGTGAGAATCATCCGTGCGCCACGCCCGATGGTTTCAAATTCGAGCACGGCTGCGAAACGGCAGGGTGGACTTGTGTTGCGTGCACGTCGAACATTGTCGCGCGCAATCATTGCGAGTCGAGCGCGAATTGTTTTTATCTCAGCGGCGAGCGCGGGCTGGCGAGCAATTACAACAGATTGATTGCGAATTATTGCGCGGGCGCGAGCGACAATTGCTTCGAGCTGACCTTCTCGCGCGGCAATATTCTGCAAGACAATGTCGCGACCGCCGACCCGGACACCGGCGGCGCGTGCAACTATCCCTTCTGGATTGGCGGCTCGACGGTCTATTTCCAAAATAACGCGTGGCAGTGCGCGGTGAGCGTTGACGATGCGCTCGCCCGCGCGCAAAATTCCACGCGCGTGCCGACGGTGGCGCTTTCGCTCGACTCGCTGAACATTGCCGTTCCAATCGTTGTTCCCACTCCGGTGGTGAATACGATCACGAGTGCGCCGACGTCCCCTTTACCTCCCGCGAGCACACCCGCGCCTGCGCCCAAACAGCTTTACCGCGAATAGCGCGATGCTGGGACTCCCTCTTGTAGCGGAAACCGCTGATGACTTTGTGGTAAGCTTCGCTCCGCGCGAATTATTTTATTGCCGAGGACAACAATGGATCCAAAAACATTTATTCAGGAACATACCGCGCGTTTCGCTCCGCTTGAAAAAGCCGCGACTCTCGCCGAATGGGAAGTGGCGACGACCGGCAGCGCGCAGGCGAGTCAACGCAGCGCGGAATTGCAGCGCGAGTTGATGCGCCTCTACGCGGACGCGAACGAGTACGCGCAGGTCAGCCGGTGGTTCGAAAACCGCGCGGCGGCAGACCCGCATCAGGCGCGCGAACTCAAGCAGCTCTATCTCTCGTATCGCGGTGGACAGGACGACGAGGCGACGATCAACGCCCTCACCGAGCAGATGAAAGAAATTCGCGAGGTGTATGTCAATTTCCGCGCGAATTATCAGGGGCGGGAGGTTTCGGATAACGCGCTTGGCGAGGTGTTAAGGCACGAGACCGATTCAGAAAAAGTGCAGGAGGCGTGGGAGGCGAGTAAAGCCATCGGCCCGCAGGTGGCAGAAAAAATCCGCGCGCTCGCGCATACGCGCAACGCCAGCGCGCGCAAAAAAGGTTTCGCCGATTTTTACCAACAATCGCTCGAACTGTCTGAACTCAGCGACGAGGTCGTCTTTGCTATTCTGGATGAATTGGAAGAACTCACGCGCGAACCGTTCCGCCGGGCAAAAGCTGGACTCGACGCGCAGTTGTCGCGGCGGTTCCGCGTGCCGGTCGAGGAATTGCGCCCGTGGCATTATTTCGACCGCTTCTTTCAGGGCTGGCCCCAGTTCGGCAATGCCAATCTCGACGAGTATTTTCGCCAGCAAGACCCGGTTGAACTCAATCTCCGCACCTATGACGGCATCGGGCTGGAGGTGCGCGACATTCTCGCGCGTTCCGATCTGTACGAGCGACCGGGCAAAGACCAGCACGCCTTTATGATCGACGTCGACCGCTCCGGCGATATTCGCACGCTCAACAATCTCAAAAATAATTTGCGCTGGAACGGCACCTTGCTGCACGAACTGGGACACGCGGTCGATTTCAAATATATCGATCCGTCCCTGCCATTCCTTTTGCGCACGGTGCCGCATTCGCTTTCGACCGAAGCCATCGCGCTGCTGATGGGGCGGCTCGCGCTGAATGAAGACTGGCTGCGCGAGATTGCGCGCTTGCCCGAAGCGGTGCTCGCGGAACGTTTGCCGCTGTTACGCGCGCAGCAGCGCAACGGACAGCTTTCGTTCGCGCGCTGGGTTTTTGTGATGTCGCATTTCGAGCGCGCGTTGTACGCCGACCCCGATCAAGATTTGGATACGCTCTGGTGGGACCTGGTGGAAAAATTTCAGATGCTCAAGCGACCGGAGGGGCGGCGCGAACCGGACTGGGCAGCGAAATATCACATTGCCGTCGCGCCCGCGATGTATCACAATTATTTGCTGGGCGAATTGAACGCGTCGCAATTGATGCACAAGCTCATCGAACAATGCGGCGGCTTGGTGAATCGCCCCGAGGCGGGCGCGTGGTTGGTGGAAAAAGTTTTCCGCCCCGGCGCGCAGGCGGACTGGAACGAGTTGCTGCGCCGCGCGACCGGCGAAACCCTGCAGCCGAAATATTTTGTGGACGAATTTGTGAATTCAGGCGCGTGATGGCGAGTCGTCTGGCGAGGTTCAGCAATTTGCCGAGCGCGCTGCAGTTTGAAGATGCGCTCCTGTTCGTGTGGCTATTGCTGATCGAGCCGCTGCTCCAAAGATTTTTTTTCCGCGTGGGTGCGGCGAACGATTATTCGAATTTACAGCCGGGAGATGCGGGGAGCGTTACCGTCGGCTTGTTCTTTATCATTGCTGGATTGTGCGCGTGTGTGGCGCTGGCAACGCGGGCGCAAGGCGAGCCGGCGGAGGATTTGGATTTCGGCTCGCTCGGCGGGTATGCCTATATGCCGATGATGGCGGGGCTTTCGCTGGTGGAATATTTCGGCTTGCGCGCGTTGGGCAGTACGCTCGCCGATGGGGTGTTGGGCTTGGTCGCGCTCTTTGTGATCGTGGTTACGGTCGCGCACAAGTGGCTGCCGCAGATGCCGGAAATTCATCGACGCCTGCTGATGACGCCGGTGATTCTCGCCTCGTCGTTAATTTTTTCTTCGATGATGAATTCGATCCTGCGCGGGTTCAGTTTTCGCGACGTTTTGTTTAGCTACGGTCAACCTGAATTTGGCGAACTCGCTTTCGGCGCGGGCATCCTATTGCTTGCGGCACTGGTCTTTTACGTGATCTTTGTTTTCGCGCCGCGACAGGTTGGAACGCGCGGCGGCTCGTTTTTAGATTGGGCGACGCGTTTCTTGATTTACATTCTCGGCGTGATTTTGAATGTCGGCGCGGTGCGCGCGCTCGGCATTTGAGTGGGTAGATGAAAGTTTAGTGAGGAATGAAAAGGAGTGGCGCAACTGCCACTCCTTTCAAGTGCCAAATCTGAACCTGTGTGTACTGACGAAATGGTACATCGCTCAGAGAGTGTTTTGAAATTCATTCCGCAGGTTGAAACCTGCTGGCAAGGGAACAGGCTAAAGCCTAAAACCCAAACGTTTTAACCTTTTCGCTTGCCATTCGACTTTAGTCGAAGGATTTTCAAAACACTTTCTAAGCGGTTGCGACGCACTTGGTCCCATGCATCTGCGGACTTGCCCCTACGTCCAGCCCTTTGCGCAACTGTGCGAGCTTGACCGCGCGGAAAACCGGCACTTGACAAATTAGAACATATGTGCTAATAATTATCTGTCGGAGGTTTCAAAACCAAATAATTTACCCCACGAGTTGACCGCACAACCGCGGTCTTTAGGAGGAAGCATGTATCAAA
>JBBSHK010000025.1:0-13879 GCA_038253185.1 Anaerolineae bacterium
ACCGCGCTGATCCAGACAGGGTTCGGTTCTTGTTGCAGAAATCTGACGATGTTTTCGAGACGTGAAGAGTGATGGGCAGTGAGCGTCGAAGTTGGCGCAATCAACCTGACGCGTTCGCTCTCTTTATTTTGTTGAATCCACCCATTTTTTTCGAGCGCGCGCAGGGACGAAGGAGTGACGCGCGTGGCGTCGTAAATTTCCTCAAAGCTCGCGGGAGTCTTGTGCTCGCGCAAAAAAACGCACACGCGCGATTGCCGTAGCGGTAGCGCAGGTACGGTTTCAAAATATTTTGGAGTGAGCGCAAAGGACGAGCCGCGCGGCAGAATTTCGAGTACGCCCGCGTCCGCGAGCGCGCGCACTGCCGCGGGTTTGCACTTGGCGCGTTCGCACAATTCGTCGAGCGTGAGCGGCGCATTACTCTCGCTCAATAACTGAATAATGTCCGCGCGTAGATCGCGGCGCGCCAGTGTCGCGAGGGTGCGCGCAATCGTTTCTGCCTCCGCGATCAGACGCACTGCCTTGATATGTTTGGGTTTCGCTTTGGGAGGTTGAACCAACGCGCGTTTTTGTAAAAACCCGCGCTGTACGAGCGATTCCGCCGCGCCGCGCAGATTCGGCGGAATGCGCGTTGATTTCAGCGCTCGGTTATTTCCGAGGAGTTCCAGCAGTTGCTTTTGCTTTTCGTTCAGATGATTTTCGGCGGGAGCATCCGCCGCGAGCTCAAAAACCGTTTCGACTTTTTGCTCGATACCCGGGGGCAGCAGCAGCCAGATACAGTGCGCGAGCGGCGCGAGATAACGGCGCGAGATCCAACGCGCCAATTCGATCTGAGTCGGCGAGAGCAGTGGACGCTGCTCGACAATCGCTTGCAGCGCGCGTGTTTCTTCGAGTTCAGTGTAATCGGCGAGAGCGACGACGATGCCCTGAATTCGCCGCGCGCCAAATGGCACCCACACCAGCTGACCGATTTCGATGTTCGTTTGCAGCGCGGGTGCAATCTGATAAGTAAAAGTTTGTTCAAGCCAAGCGTGAGAAGAGTACCCCCCCTCTTGTCCCCCCCTTTGCAAGGAGGGGAGGTGGGCGGTTATGGGCACATTCACGACGATTTCCGCGTACTTCATTGTGAAATTCGTAGGGGCAGGTCTGAGACCTGCCCCTACATTATATCTGTTTTAATAAAGCCGTGTGGTTAATTCTCTGCGCGATAGATCGCGGCTGCCATATAGCCGACGGTGTATTCGCCGGAAGTGCGGACGCCGCGCACATCGCCGGAATTCGTGCGGTGCAGCACCTTGACGCGATTCGCCCCGCGCGCTTTTGCGGTCATCAGTACGGTGATGATCGCCATATCGCCGCAGGCGCGACATTCACCCTCATTGATCATATAGTCGATCAATCCGCCGAGGTTGTAATCAGTAATCAGATTTTCGAAACCCTGATCAAAGTACGTCACCGCGTCGTAATCGTGCAGGTGCGACAGGTCGCTGCTCGCGATGAGCAAGGTCTTGTCGTCCATCATTGGCGCGAGCGCGGCACTGAGATTCTCGCAAGGGTTGCGCGCCTGAATACCGCGAAGGTAAAACGAGTACGACATCATCAGCGGCAGCAATTTGAATTCGCCGAGCGTGTGCTGTAAAAATGGGAGCTGCATTTCGAGCGAATGCTCGCGATCGTTCGGCAAGAAATTAATGCCGACGCGACGATTCAATTCGTTCACCGCGGCGGCGTCAATCTCGATTTCACCGAGGGGCGTTTCATAAAAATCTTTTTGATTCAGCGCCTGCGCGCCGAAATTTTCAAAATGGCTGGGACCAATCACCACTGCTCGCTCGTACGTGCGCGACGGTAATTGTTTATAGGCGTGCGCGGCGGTCAAACCGGAATACGTATAACCCGCGTGTGGGGCAATGAGTCCAATCAACTCACCGTCGAGCGGCTGCTCGGGAACGTGGGCGAGCAGGTCTGCCAGTAGGTGGCGGAGGTGGGACGGCGCGCGCGGATACCAGTGATCGTCAGCACAAACAGGAGCGCGCACACTTGCCTGCGGCATTGCAGAAGCTCATTAGTCGTTAGTCGCTAGTCATTAGTTATGAACGTCGTGACAAAGCCATTGACTAACAGTTAGCAACTAGCAATCAGCGTTTAACGAATCGATAGGTAATGCGTCCGCGCGTGAGGTCGTAGGGTGAAAGTTCGACGCGTACGCGGTCGCCGAGCAGAATGCGAATATAGTACATCCGCATCTTGCCGGAAATGTGCGCGAGCACGACGTGACCGGTGTCCAGTTTCACATTAAAGGTTGCGTTCGGCAGCGCCTCGATTACTGTGCCTTCGACTTCGATTACATCTTTTTTACTGGAGCGTTCTCCTAAGGGTCTTCTGGGTCTCGGCATGAGCCTCCTTGAATTGTGAATTGCAATTGATACAGTATCACACGCTGCGCCAAATGCAACAGCGAGCAACGAATAACGAAGAACTATTTCACTTTTTCTTTTTTGGATTTTCCGGCGGCAAGATCGCGCGGGGTTTGCCGCCGCCTTCATCGGGACCGACGACGCCGCGCTCCTCTAATTGATCCATCAAGCGCGCGGCGCGCGGGTAACCGATGCCGAGCTTGCGCTGCAACATTGAAATGCTCGCCGTGTTCGACTTGCGAATCAGCTCGGTCGCCGCTTCCAGCAATTCGTCCCCCACCCGCGGCGGGGCATCCATACCCGGATCATTCTGCTTCTCCAATTCCCACGGCGAGAGCGGAGTATAATCAAATTCCTCCTGCAGCAAGCGCCAATGGTTGGTCAGCTTTGCCAACTCTTCGTCGGAAACGAAACAACCTTGCAAGCGCGAAAGCTTGGACGAGTCCGGCGCCATATACAGCATATCCCCGCGCCCAAGCAATTTTTCCGCGCCGGGTGTATCGAGCACCACGCGCGAATCCACCGAGCTCGTGACCGCGAAAGAAATGCGCGCGGGAAAATTCGCTTTGATCAAACCGGTCACGACGTCGACCGAAGGTCGCTGCGTTGCGAGCACGAGATGAATGCCGGTCGCGCGCGCGAGCTGCGCGAGGCGCGTGATTAATTTTTCGGTCTCATCCGGCGCGGCGAGCATCAGGTCTGCCAGCTCGTCAATCATAATGATGATGAACGGCAAACGGTCGCCGCCGGTCTTGTCCATCTTGGCGTTGTAACTTTCGATATTACGCGCGCCCTCTTTGGAAAATGCTTGCAGCCGCGCGTCCATCAGGCGCGTTGCCCAACGCAGCGCGGGCACGACCTGTTCAACATCCGTGATAACGGGACCAATCAGATGGGGAATGCCATTAAAGTTCACCAGCTCGACGCGCTTGGGGTCGATCATCACGAAACGCAATTCGTCCGGCGAATGGGCGATCAACATGCACGCGATGATCGCATTGATACAGACCGATTTGCCGGAACCGGTCGCGCCCGCGATCAGAAGATGCGGCATCGCGGCGAGGTCCGCGACCGCGGGCGCGCCCGACACGTCGCGCCCCAGAGCGAAGATCAACGCGGACTTGGCGCTCTTTTTCTTGTACGCCTCAGCTTCCATTACGCCGCGCAAACTCACCAGCGCGATCGATTCATTCGGCACTTCGATGCCAACGAGCGAGCGTCCGGGCACCGGCGCTTCGATGCGAATCGGTGATGCCGCCAGCGCGAGCGCGAGGTCATTCGAGAGCGAAAGAATTCGGCTGACCGGAACTTTGCGATTGCGTACCTGACCGTCGAGACCGCGGCGTTCGACAAAGCCCGGCTCGACACCAAATTGCGTGATGGTTGGTCCGGCATTCACCTCGACCACTTTTGCCGGAATGCCGAACTGCTCGAGTGTCAGTTCGATGATATGTTTTCGCTCGTCGGCATTCTCCTGCGCGTACTTGGCTTCGGAAGAAATTTCGAGGAGGTCGAGTTTGGGCAGATGTCCGAGGCGACGACGCATTTTGGTCCGCGACACGGCGAGCAGTGGATTGTAATTATGCGCGTTCTTGTCCTTGCGCTCGGTCGCGCCATCTTGCTTGGCGAGTTTGGGGCGGAGACTGAGGAGAGGCAAGCGCGACGCGGGTTTTTTCTCAGGCGGCGCGTCACCCTCACCATCCTCATCCGGCAACGGTAACTGCACCAGCGGAGTCGCAGGTCGAGGGCTTTCGACGGTCTCGATGCGAGGTCTGCGCTCACGCTCAACTCCTCTCCGCGTGGGGCGAACGGTTGAGGTCATCAGCGGCGCGGGTCGGAGTGCGTAGAGCGCGCGTGTGACCACCGCCGCGACGCCGCGCAAATCGAAAGCGAAACGCAGTGTCAATATCGCGATGATCGAAAGTAAAACGGCGGCGAAGATGGGTCCCAGCACGCGCGCGGTGAGCGTCGCGATTGCCGCGCCGAGATAACCGCCCGCCTCGCCATTCTCAGCAAGCTGCAATGCGGCACGGTCATCGGAGGCGAACCAGAGATGAAGCAGACCCAAACCCGCCACAAATAAAATTTCCAGCCCGACGATGCGTCCCCAATGAATCGGAAATTCGTCAAAGACATTTTCTTCGCGCCGCAGCAGGCTAAAGCTGGCGACGAGCAATACGACCGCGATAGCATACGCGCCGTATCCCACAAAGTGACGCAGCAGATTTGCCCAGAGCGTATTTACAGAGCCGGCAACGCCAAAGAGGCTAAGCAACGTCAGCGCGCCGAGAGCAGCCAGCAACAGCGCGATAATCTCACGCTGGCGATTCGGAGTAATATTGACGCGAACGCGCGACAGCAAGCTTGGCTGAGCTTTGGGAGGTGGACTGGTGCGTCTCGGCATGGATCAACGATTACGCGAAACTGATTCGATCATTCGCGCGCCAAGCTTTCCCAGTAACCGGGTTCGGGAACGGATTGACCGGCGGGAGGCGCTTCACGTGGGCGCTCTCGTGGGTCGTCATTCAATCGCAGGGTCAAGGCGACACGCTGGCGCGTCGGCTCGACCGTCATAATGCGAACCCGCACTGGCTGCCCCTCTTTAACGACATCGCGCGGGTGCAAGAAATTGCCTTCCGCCAATTCGGAAGTGTGAATCAATCCTTCCACGCCTTCGGGCAATCGCGCGAACGCGCCGAACGAGACCACATTCGTAATCACCGCATCGACAATATCGCCGACGTGATAGCGCTGCGCGACCAGTGACCACGGATCGGGGTTCAGGCGCTTCATCGACAGACCGACGCGCCGCTGTTCTTGATTCACGTCGATGACGTACACCTCGATTTCCGCGCCCGGGGTTAGAACCTCGCGCGGGTGCGCGACGCGCTGCCACGACATTTCCGAGACGTGCACCAGACCTTCCACCCCGCCGAGATCGATGAACGCGCCAAAGTCGGTCACATTGCGCACGACGCCGCGCAGCATCTGTCCCGGCGCAATCGAGTTAATCACTCGCTCAGAGCGCGGGGCGGGCAGATTGGCGACGCGTTCGGACAGAATCAATCGATTGTGCACACGATCCAGCTCGATCACTTTAAGGTGCAACATTTTGCCGACATAGCGCGCCAGTTCATTCATTCGCTCTTCTTCGCCCGTACGCCGCGGAAAATTCAGCAACTGTGAGGCAGGCACAAAACCGCGCACGTCGCCGAGATCGACCAAGAGACCGCCACGATTATAGCCAATCACTTTCAGTTCCAGCGTGGAACCTTGAGAGTAACTCATGTGAGCGGTTTCCCAACCCACCGATGGTCTTGCCCCTCGTAGCGCTGGCGATTCTACCTCGTCATTTACGTTTGTGGCAGCAACGCTTTGAGGCGGTGCGGCGTGAGAGGCTGGCGACTCGGGCAAAATCTGCGCGGCCTGTCCTTCCCAGTTTCCATTGCCGCCATTCGTTTTGTGCGGTGGCTCTGAAT
The DNA here is from genome assembly GCA_038253185.1 of Anaerolineae bacterium. Lineage (GTDB taxonomy): Bacteria > Chloroflexota > Anaerolineae > UBA4142 > SHND01 > JBBSHK01. Next base: position 5,894 of record JBBSHK010000025.1, read on the forward strand.
TTAATTCACTGTGCGAGAAAAAGTCCGGCTGGGGTGAGTACTCACGAGGCTCTTGACTATTCATTTTGCTCCTTCCTAACAACACAATAAAAAAAATCGGTCGCTTGCTCCGGCTCACGAAACTTGTGAGGACAAGAAAGCACGCCGCATCGAGCTGAGGTTTGCGTGCCGGTGAGCTACCTGCGCCACCCGCCGAGGTGCAATCGAGAAGGGGGAGCGACCGTTCAGCAATCTCGCGACCGAGGTAAAAGCAAGCTGCGTTGTACTGTCCTCAGGCGTCAGCGTTTTGACATGCTTCAGCAGATGGGGGATCAGATAGCGGAACGCTGCACGTCAAGCCTAAAAAGAATTATAGACTAACCATTTGTGCTTTGTCAAGCGAATTTCAGACGCACGCGATCCGCTTCGGATTGTCACGCTGCTGGATACCTATCGTTAGTAAAGTGTAAGCCTGATAACACAATCGGATCAAAATTTCACAGTTATTTGTTGCTCACCGCCGTGTGAGTAGAGACAAGTCTCAAGGAGAAGAGGATGAAAAAGTTTTTCGACGCGAGCGCACACTGGCTGCTTCTCGCCATATTGGTCGGTCTCGTATCCGCGTGTGGCGGCGGTAATGCGGCGACCAACCCACCTCCGCCAACCGCCGCGCCGGTGGTCTCGACCTCTGCGCCCGCAGTCGCCACGAGCGCGCCCGCCACTGCCACAACCGCGCCCACGACAGTTCCGGTGGCGACAGCTGCCAGCGCGGCGCCGACGCCCGCGCCCTCAGGAGGCACCGGTGCGGGCAGCAGCACCACCGCCGCGCCTCCGGGCAATTTGCCCGAAGACCTGGCGAACGCGGTAACCAAGACCAAAGACGTGAAAGCGGCTCGTTACGATATCACCTCGAATGTTTCATTTACGGAGAATGGCCAGTTGAAGAACCAGCCGGGCATCAGCGGTAAAGGCGAAAGCAACGGCACTGACTCACATATGGCGCTCACGGGCATCACCGACCAGACCGGTCAATCCCAGTCCTTTGAGTTTATCCAAGCGGGCGGTGACACCTACGTTAAAGGTGGACTGGGCATTCCGGGACTCGATGCGAATTCATGGTACAAATTCCCCAGAACCGGCGGCGATGTAACCAAAGGCGCGCCCACCGCGACTTCATTACTCTCCGGTCTTGACCCCGAAGATTTCCGTCCCGGCAATTTTACCGCGACGGGTATCGAAGTGCTCGACCTGCAACCGTGCCGCGTGTGGAGCTCGACCAGCACCAAGCTCGGAGAAGATTTCTCCAGCGGCTCGGGCAACGAGATCGCCGACCGCCAACTCAAGGCGGTGGACAAAGCCGATTTCAAGGTCTGGACGTGCGCAGACGGGTATCTGCATCAAATCAAAGGTCACATCGAAGGTCATGATCCGGATGTTGCCACCGATAAAGCCACGATGGATCTGACCTTGCACGTTTATGATTTTGGCTCGAACATCGCGATCAATCCGCCCGCCGGCGCCAAGAACTTCGAGATCCCGGGACTCAACGTAACACCAACACCATAGCATTACGTTTTTGATCGGGACCGCCGCACTCAATTTGCGCGGGATATTGTGGATGCAATATCCCGCGCAAATTGTTTTCAGCGGTTGTTTTGCGAGTTTAGAAATCGTGGTACTTTTTCAACTCTGTTGCCGCGTGTTCTATTGTGATGTACAATCAGCGCGGTCGATTCAGAAAAATCTGAAAAATACACTGGGTGGGGAAGCGGAGGAGAGCATCCATGGGAATCAAGACAGTCGGGGTCGTCGGCAGCGGCTTGATGGGCAGCGGCATCGTCGAAGTGGTCGCTCGCAAAGGTTACGACGTGATCGTGCGCGAGGTCAACGATGAATTTTTGCAAAAAGGATTGGGGCGCATCCAGACCTCGATGAATCGCGCGGTCGAGCGCAATAAGATGACCGCCGAGGACCGCGAAGCGTCATTCAATCGCATCAAGGGTACGATCAAGCTCGAAGAACTCGCCACGGCTGATTTCGTGATCGAAGCTGTAGTTGAAAATCTCTCGCTTAAAAAAGATGTGTTCGAGCGACTGGGACAAATCACGCGCCCCGACGTTATTATCGCCTCCAATACCTCCTCGCTGCCCATCATCGAAATGGCGGCAAAGACCAACAAGCCCGACAAAGTTTTGGGGATGCACTTTTTTAATCCGGTGCCGGTGCTGCCACTGCTGGAAATGGTACGCTCGTTTCTCACCAGCGAGGAAACGTATCAGACTGCCCGCGCGTTTGGCGAAGCGTTGGGCAAGACCATCATCGTGGCGAAAGACGCGCCGGGTTTCATCGTGAATGCGCTGCTCGTACCGTACCAACTCGACGCGATCCGGATGTACGAGAATGGCTTTGCGAGCGCGGAAGATATTGATACCGGCATCAAGCTCGGACTGAATCATCCGATGGGTCCGCTGACGCTCGGCGATTTCGTCGGACTCGACACGATTTTGTTTATCGCCGACGCGATGTTCGAGGAAACCAAAGACACGCGCTATGCCGCACCGCCGCTCTTGCGCCGCATGGTCGCCGCGGGTCACATCGGGCGCAAGTCGGGCAGAGGCTTTTACGATTACACCAAGAAATGATTGATTCACCACAAAGGCACAAAGTTTTGTTTTGTGCCCAGGTCTTTTGTTATCACGTAGATGAGATTCAAGTATTTTCAACTTTGTTCTTTCACCACGATGTGGTTGTGCGCGGTGATTTTCTTGGTCGCGTGCGCGTCGCCAACTCCCGCGCCGACCCTCGCGCCGCGCGCAAGTGAAACGGCGGCGGGGGTCACACCATCGACCTTGGTAGTAACCGCCACCTCGAATCCCACCGCGCCTACTGCGGCTCCTTCCCTCCTGCCCTCGTCGACTCTCACGCTCTCGCCCACCGCGTCTGCCACGCTCCCGCCCACCGCCTCGCCTGCGCTCGCGTTCACTCCACCGGCGAGTCCGCGCCTGCTCGTGCTCGCGCAAAATTTGTCGACACCGGACGATCTCGTGCTCGCACCCGATCGCTCGATTTATTTTTCGGATGTCGGCGACCGTACGGTCATGCGGCTGGACCCCGACGGCAAAGTCACGGTCGTCATTTCAAATCTGGTCGAGCCGGAGGGTCTCGCGTTTTTGCCGGATGGCTCGATGGTAGTCGGCGAACAAGGCAAGAACCGACTGCTGCGTTATGACTTCAAAACACAGCAACTCAGCACATTCCTCCAGATGGAAAACAGGACAACACATCCCGGAGTGGATGGATTTATTTTTGAGGGGAGGTCGCAAACACTGATCGTGCCCGACAGTCCGAATGGCACACTGCTGCGCGTAAGTATTGATGGAAAAATTTTAAAGACACTGGCGAGCGGGATGGCGCGACCGGTCGGCGCGGACGTGGAAGCGAATGGCAATATTCTCGTCGCGGACGAAAACGGCAACGCCATCGTGCGCGTGCTGCGCGATGGCGGGACGCCCAAGCTGCTCGCGCGCGTGCCGCTGCCCGACGATGTGATCGTCGATACGCTTGGGAATATTTACGTCAACACGTTGGGCGACAACGCGATTCATTACATCGACGCGCGCACCGGCGCATCCCGCGTGCTCACGCGCAATGTTTCCAATCCTCAGGGCGTCATCTTTGACGCGGACGGAAATTTGATTGTCACCGATCCGGGCAATCACCGCATCGTCAAATTGGTAATCCGGTGATGAGTGGAAGGTTAAACGTCAAACGTTCAAGGTTAAGCTCAAGCCTCAACTTTCAACTTTTTAACTTTGAACGTTCAACCTGTAACTCTTGTGCTATAATTAATTTGTTCTTCGAAATGCACTCCTCTCTAAATGAACATCTTCGCTTTTTCGCTTTACGACGGGTTGAATTGATCTAGCCCTGGCACGGGGGTGAATGGTGGTACTCAAAGACAATGCGCCGAGTACGACGCGCGCCGGCATCAAGCCGCTGGTGGCATTTAAAGCCAACGACGCGCGTTATGCCGGTTTCCCCAACTATATTTTTGGACTGCACGACTCGGGTGGCGAAGCCTTTATGTTCGCCGCGAATAAACCCGGTTGGACCGTCGTTACCGTTCAGGTCAACCCGCCCGATTCGACCGGCGATTTTTCCCCGCTCTCCGACAAAGGTCTCGGCGTCATTGTCCGTTTGAATAACGGCTATGGCGCGGTGGGCACGCTGCCCGTATCCACTCTGTACGATCAATTCGCGCTGCACTGCGCGTCCTTCGTCGGCAATTCCAAAGGCGCGCGCATCTGGATCATCGGCAACGAGCCGAACGCGGCGTATGAGCGTCCGGGCAATGTCAGCGGCACCAATTCAGGCGAAATGATCACGCCCGAAATGTACGCGCGCTGTTTTAACAAATGCCGCAAAGCGATTCGCGCGATCCCGGGTCACGAAAACGATTGGGTGATTCCGGGTGCCGTGGCGCCTTTTAATATCCAGACGATTTACAGCACCAATCCCGCGGGCGATTGGGTGCGCTACTTTGCCGACGTCCTTTTTCAAATCACGGTGCAAGGCGGCGCGGCGGACGGACTGGCGCTCCACGCGTTTACTCACGGGTATGACCCGAATCTGATTTCGAGCGAGGAGCGCGCAGGCGGAAATTATTCTGTTCGCCACTGGCATTTCCGCGCCTATCGTGATTTTCTCGCGACCGTCATTCCGGCGATGCGCAACCTGCCCGTTTTTATTACAGAGGCGCAACCTGCAGAGCCGGGCTGGATCAATCAAAACCGCAGTTGGGTCCAAGCGGCGTGCGCCGAGATCAATGAGTGGAATTCGAATCCGGCGAATCAACCGATTCAGGCATTGAGTTTTTTCCGTTGGCAATCAATTCCCGGTGATCCGTCCGGCTGGGGCATTGCCGACAAGCCGATGGTGGTCTCGGATTTTCGCGCCGCGCTGGAACATGATTACCGCGTGCGCTGGCCCGGCGTTCAGCCCACGCCCGATTATCGCGTGCAGTGGATTTCGGTCCCGACCGTGCCGCTCAGCACTATGACGACCAATGAGGTGATGAGCGGACGGGTCGTCGTGAAAAACATTGGCGCCAAGGCGTGGCTCGCGGGCAGTGCGAATCCCGTGCGGCTCGGCTATCGCTGGTTCAATCAGCAAGGGGTGGAGATTCCGATTCTGCCCGAACCCGCGCACGTCGCGCTGCCGCAAAATATTTTGCCGGGGCAAACCGCGATCATCGACGACATCAAGTTGCGCGCGCCGCAGTGGCAAGGTGTTTACACGGTCAAATTCGATCTGGTGCAGGAAGGCATCGCCTGGTTCAATGCCTTTGGCTCACCGACGAAAGAATTAACCGTCGCAGTGAACGCGCCGCCGTACGCGGTCGAGTGGGACCAAGTGATCACGGTGCTGAATGATTCCATCGCGACGAATGCGAATTTAATTGGCACCGTCAAAGTAAAAAATATCGGCTCGCGCACGTGGCTCAAGAATGGACCGAACCCGGTGCGTCTCGGCTTTCATTGGTACAACGGGCAGGCGGTGGACACACCTGTCACGCCGTACGCGGGGAATTTTGAAATGGACGCGGATACGCCACCCGGCAAGACCGGAACTTTCAACGGCGTGATTCTGCGCTCGCCACAGTGGGAGGGAACATATACGCTGCGGTGGGACTTGGTGCAGGAAGGTATCACCTGGTTCAGTACGCAAAACGCGGCGACGCGCGATCAAACGATTACAGTCACCTTGCCGCTGCCCGATTTCGCCGCCAAGTGGCTGAGCGTTTTTGAAATTCCAAATTCGTTAGAGCCAAACGAAACCGTCAAGGGTTCGATCACAGTGCAAAATGTCGGCGCGCAAATCTGGAACGCGGCGGGCGAAAATCCGGTGCGACTCGGCTATCACTGGTACGACGCGATGGGCGAAGGAGTTTTGGTCGCGCCGTACCCCGGAAATTTTCTGCTGCAAGCCGATGTGCCGCCCAATGGCACCGCGACTTTTGATGAGGTCCTTGTACGCGCACCGATTTCGCAAGGCAAGTACACGCTCGCACTCGATCTCGTCAAAGAAAATGTCATGTGGTTTTCCGCGAGCGGCAGCCGACCGTACGATGTCGGGGTTGCGATCAAAACCGAAGCGCTCGACGATTATGCCAAATGGGAAGAGACTGTCGCGATCCCCAAGCTCACGCTGGTCGCGGGTGACACCATCGCCGGTCGGGTCTCGTTAAGAAACGCGGGCGCGCTAATGTGGAACGCCGAGGGCGAGCATCCGGTGCGACTCGGCTACCATTGGTACGATGCCTCGGGTGCCGAAGTGCCGTTAACCGCCGAGGGCAGAGTGCCTCTGCTCTCGCTGCCGCTCGATGTGCCGCCGCGCGAAGCGCTGGAACTTGAAGAGGTGGCGGTGCAAGCGCCGGATACCCCTGGGGAGTATATGCTCAAGTGGGACTTGTATCGCGAGGGCGTGAATTGGTTCGCGGCGGGCGGCAGTCCGACACCCGAACTGGCGATCACCATCTTGCCGCCGCCACTCGCGTGGGGTGCAGAATTTATTTCGCACAACGCGCCGGCGAGTCTCGTCGTGGGACAGACGACGACCGTCGATTTGAAAATCAAGAACGTTGGAAAAAATCCGTGGAGTCTCGAGGGCGAGCACACGGTGCACGCAGGTTACAAGTGGATCAACGCCTCGGGACAACTCGCGCGCGAGGTGGAAGATCATCGCACCGCACTGCCGTACGAGGTCGCGCCCGGCAACGAAGTCGAATTCGCCGCACTGCTCGCCGCGCCCCAAACGCCTGGCGCCTACCGGCTGCATTGGGACTTGTACGCGGAAGCGAGCGACTGGTTCGCCGAGGGCAGCAATCCTGAACTGATCCTGCCGGTGAATGTGACACCCTCGCTCACGCCGACGAATTTGTGGCGCGCGGAGGCGAGTCACAATCCCGCGTCGGCGATTCTCGCGCTCGACGGCGACCTCGGATCATTCTGGTCGAGCGGAATAGACCAAGTTCCCGGCGCGTGGTTCCGCCTTAATCTAGGCACGCCCCGTTTGATCGACGGCATCGCCTTTCGCAGTCCCGGGCAAGGTTATCCTTTTGGTTACACGTTGCGTGTTTCGCCGGATGGACAGAGCTGGCGCACCCTCTGGGGCGTGGCTCAGGGCAACACGCGCGACGTGGTGGCGTACTTTGCCCCGTACTATGTCCTCTACGCGCAGGTAGATTTGCTAGCCGCCTCCGAGTCGGAATGGCTGATCGGCGAAGTGCAAGTACATCCCTGCTTGCCATGGAACGCCACTGCCAGCGTGAGCAACGAGTCCGCGCCGAACGCGATTGACAATAATCCCTCAACTGCGTGGACGACCAATACCTCACAAGTACCCAACACCTGGTTCCAACTCGATCTCGGACGCGTGGAGAACATCAGCGGCTTGCGGCTCATCCCGGTGAAAGACGAAATTCCGCTCGGCTATCGCGTGAGTGTGTGGAATCAACCGGTCGGTGGTTGGCAAAAAATCTCGGAGCGATTGAACAACAGCGAGCCGATCAATCTCACTTTTGCGCCCGTGTCAACCCAATACATCAACGTACAACTCTTGCAAGCCTCCGACAAACCCTGGGCGATCCGCGAGGCGCGCGTGATGTACGCGATGACCGATTGGGTCGGACCGAGCACCGGCTAGACTCACCATTGTTCGAGAAATGAGTGAACCATCGTTATAGGATTCCGACGTCGCAGCCAAGAGCGCGCGTTCAAATCACTTCGCGAACATCAGAAATTTGTGGCGAGGCACTAGTACCAATTCCTCCTTAAAAAATTTGAAAAAGTATTGACAAGGATTATTAAATATGGTATACCAGAGCCAACAATTTAATATCTTGTCAGCCTAATCTTCGGTAGAGACCGAAGAGCGGAGGAACCAAACACGGGGTGAATCTTGCGTGAGCGAGAGGGACATCTTTCAGTCCTAACCCGTCAGCTAACT
>JBBSHK010000026.1:0-13865 GCA_038253185.1 Anaerolineae bacterium
ATGAATACAACGCGCGCCTTAATGCCGGGAATTTTTTGCTCCAACTCATCGAGATTCGCCGCATAACCCGGTCGTTTCAAAACCGCCAATTGACACAGCTCGATCAATTCTTGCGGCTGGTGCCAGGTCGGCAATTCCGCCAGCGAATCCATTCCCATAATGAAAAATAATTCGCTTGCCGGTGGGAATTCGTGCTGCAAGAAGTGAATCGTGTCCACCGTGTACGAAGGTCCCGGACGATTCGCTTCCGCCAGCGAGAGCGCGAACCACGGATTGTCGTCGAGCGCGAGTTGCACCATCGCGAGGCGGTCAGCCAGCGCGCTAATTTTTTCGTTCAGCTTGTGCGGTGGCAGACGCGCGGGAACGAAATAAACTTGCGCCAATCCGAGATGCGCGCGCGCTTCCGTCGCGATGACAAGATGTCCAAAGTGAGGCGGATCAAATGTTCCGCCAAAAATTCCGATACGCATAAGACAGCGGATGATCAAAACGGATAAACGGATTCAAATAGAAGAGCGTGCTTTTCTTCATCCGCTTAGCCGTGTGCGCTCCCAGCGCATCATCTGTTGACTCCTTCGCTCCATTCCAACTCTGTGTCGCCAATCTGGACGGTATCGCCCTCTTGAATCCCGGCGGCGCGAAGCGCGTCGTTGACGCCCATGGCTTGCAGAACGCGATGCGCGCGTGCCGCGCCTTCGTCCTGTTCCCAATTTGTCATCGCGATGATTCGCTCGACCTTTTTGCCGCGCACGCGATAGATGTGAATCACTTGCCCGCGTTTTCTGGTTTCGTCCTCGCGCGAAATCGCAAACGCATTCTCGTTCGGCTCGGCGCGGAACACCGGCATCATCTCTTCCTCGCTCATGACGGCAGGCGCAGGCAGCGTATTCAAGAACTGCACTGCGCGGCGCAATAGTTCGCGCACGCCCTCTCCCGTTGCGGCGGAGATTGGAAAAACTTCAATCTCGCGTTTGGCTAATTCCCGCCGCACCTTGGGCAAGTTTGCTTGCGCGTCGGGCACATCCATTTTGTTGAATCCGACCACCTGCGGTTTCGTCGCGAGCGCGGGACTGAACTCTGCCAGTTCGTGATTGATGGCGTCGAACGCGTCGAGCGGATTTTCTTCCGAGCCGTCGAGCAGATGAACGAGAAGTCGTGTGCGTTCGATGTGACGCAAGAAACGCGCTCCCAAGCCCGCGCCCTCGTGCGCGCCTTCGATCAGTCCGGGAATATCGGCGAGCACGAACGCGCGCTCATCAATCTCCGCGACGCCGAGATTCGGCGTGAGCGTCGTAAACGGATAGTCCGCGATTTTTGGTCGCGCTGCGGTGACGGACGCGAGAAAAGTGGACTTGCCCGCGTTGGGTTTGCCGATAATACCAATGTCCGCGATGAGTTTCAATTCGAGTCGCAATCGGCGCTGCTGCCCCTTTTCGCCTTTTTCGGAAAAGTGCGGCGCGCGATGGGTCGAGTTGGCGAACGCCGCATTGCCACGACCGCCGCGTCCACCTTGCGCCACAATCATCTGCTGAGCGGGTTCGATCAAATCGCCGAGCACCTCGCGCGTATCGGCATCGCGTACGATGGTGCCGGGCGGCACGCGCACGATCACGTCCTCACCGTGCGCGCCATTCTGATCCTTGCCGCTGCCGTGCGCGCCGCGTCCTGCTTCAAAATGTTTGCTGCGACGAAAACCGACCAGTGTGTTCAGACGCGGAGCGACTGCGACGATCACATCGCCGCCGCGCCCGCCGCTGCCACCGCTCGGTCCGCCGCGCGGCACAAATTTCTCGCGACGAAACGCGGTCGCGCCGTTGCCGCCCGCGCCCGCTTGTACTTCGATCGTCACTTCGTCAAATAATTGTCCTTCTTCTCTTTCGCTCATACTCCGATTGTACCAGAAAAATTCAAGACCCCGCGTCAAAACTAAAACGACGGCTCGTTGAAATTCGTTTGACGTGGTACGCGCAATACGCCGAGTAACAAGACAATCGGCGCGAGCAGCAGCAGCCATAATGCCGCGCCCAAACCGAAACGTTCGGCGACGAGTCCCAGCGCGAAAGGAATCGCGCCGCCGAATAAACCAAACACGTTGCCTACGCCGTGACCGTCCAACTTTGTCCGGGCATCGCCGAATACAATTTTCCTTTTAGCACTGGATACCAACCCGCGTTGGAGAATCCTATTAGCGCGAGCAACGCGAGTTTCGCGAACGTATTCGGTGTCAAGAGAAACGCGGGCAGCAAGATGAGTTCCGCCAACGCGCTCAAGCGCAGATACATCAGCCCCTCGACGCGTTCGAGCAGCAGGATTACCACCAGATCGCCCGCGAGATGCGCGCCGGTCCAGAGCGCGACCGCGAGCGCGGCTTCCGATTCTGACAAATGTGCGATGTCGACAAAATACAACGCGATGAATCCCAATAAAATGTCGAGCATCAAATCGGCGAATTCGAGCAGCAGCAGCCAGCGCACCACCGCGCCGCGGCGCAACGCCGCCATCGCGTTAATTACACCGACCTTAAAACTGACGAGCGCTGCATCTGCTTTCGATTCACTAAAGGGAAAACGCGCCGAGACCGTGACCAGAATTAAGGCGAGGCAACCAAACGTGAGATAAAGTTCGCGCCACGTCAAGCCGAGCACCACCAGCGCACTCAATGCAATCGGACCCAGTAATACGCCAAGCGATCCGGCAAGAGTCCAGCGCGCCATATTCTGCGCGTGCCGCGCCGGATTCAAATCCATCAGTGTCGCTTGTGACAGACTGACGAACGCGCCCGACGCCGGATTAAAGAGAACGAACGAAAAAAGCAGCAGCAAAAAACTTCCGCTTACGCCGGTGAGAAATAAGCTCACCGCGAACGCGATGCCGCCGCCGAGTACCAGCGCGCGCCGTTTCCACACATCGCCCAGGATGCCAATCGCCGGCTCGACCAAATTGCCGATCACCAGCGGGACACCGAGCAGCATTCCGATTTGAAAATAATCGAGATGCAAATCGTTGCGAAAGAATGGCAGCGCCGCGCCGTGCCCGCCGAAAACGAATTCGTCCAGAAATTCGATGGCGAGTAGGATGGAGGTAAAGAGGAACGGCCGACGGAGGACTCGATTCTTGATCATCAGTGCTGGAGTAAATATCCGAATTGAATATTCGCTGACCATTGCTCCATTGCGCGAGTTGTGCTATGATTTATTTGTCACAACCGTTTCACAACCATTTCACAAACATCTACAAGTGAGCAAGCTATGACTCTCGACAACGTGCCCGCCATCGTCATCGGGCGACTTCCCCTCTATCTGCGCGCGCTGACCCAACTCGCCCTGGAAGGTCGCCGCGTCACTTCGTCGCAAGAACTCTCAGAAAAACTCGGATTCAGCTCGGCGCAAATTCGCAAAGACCTGTCGTACTTTGGCGAATTCGGCAAGCAAGGCACCGGCTATGAAATCGCGTATCTCGAAAAAGAGTTGCGCTCGATTCTCAAAGTGCACAGAGTATGGGATATGGCGCTCGTCGGCGCGGGCGACCTCGGGCACGCCATCGCGAATTACAATGGCTTTGAACCGCGCGGCTTTCGCCTCGCCGCCATCTTCGATGACGATCCAAAAAAAATAGGGGCGCGCCTCGGCGGTTGGGAAATCGAACCGGTCGACCAGATGAAAGAAAGCATCCGCGACAAAAAAATCCAGGTGGCGATCATCGCCGTGCCTGCAAACGAGGCACAGAATGTCGCCGACCAATTGGTCGAAGCCGGGGTGCGCGCGATTCTGAATTACGCGCCGACGACGCTCAGTGTTCCGCCCAAAGTCAAAGTGTATCACATTGATCCGGTCGCCGGTTTGCAGAGTATGACGTATTATTTATGACCCTCTCTTTTTCCCGCGGTAAAGCGGCGACGTAAGAGGGATTGGAAATAACCGAACCGAGGCGATTGGCCTCGGTTTTGTTTTGTGCGAATCTGACGCGGCAAGTTTGACGCGCGGGTAACGACGCGCTAGTATCCCGCTCCGATTTTCCAATGTCAATTTGGCGACGGAAATTGTCGCAATCATCGTTCTAAGGCGAACCGCGTTTCAGAAAAATAAGCGCCGAGGATTTTTCCTCGGCGCCATTGTTCCTATCAATCCCTTCTTCCCTTTGGTTCTCAGACTCGCACCATACTCTTCCTGACAAGTTCGAGTTGTTCGACCGCGCGCCCCGCGCCAATGGCGACGCACGCGATCGGATTCTCCGCAGGGTAACACGGCACACCGGTCTCGCGCGTGAGAAAACGGTCAAGGTTCCGCAAGAGCGCGCCGCCGCCGGTGAGCACCATGCCGCGATCGATAATATCCGCCGCCAGCTCTGGCGGTGTTTTTTCCAAAACATTTTTTACGACAGTGGCAATCGCGCCGAGCGGGTCAGCGATGGCTTCGGTGATCTCACCGGCAGTAATGCGAATCGTACGCGGCAGACCGGCAACTTGATCGCGCCCGCGCACTTCCATCGAGACATCTTCTGCCAGCGGCAGCGCCGAGCCAATCTGAATCTTGATGTCCTCGGCGGTTTGCTCGCCGATCATCAAGTTGTACTTTTTGCGAATATAGTTCGTGATGGACTCGTCAATCTTGAGACCCGCGCTGCGGACGGAACTGGAGACCACAATCCCATTGACCGAAACTACCGCGGCTTCGCTCGCGCCGCCGCCGACATCGACCACCATATTGCCGCTCGGCGTGTGAACCGGCAAGCCCGCGCCCATCGCGGCGGCGAGCGGCTCGGGTATGAGATGGACGCCTCCGGGTCGTCCGCCCGCTGCCACCGCGGCATCGTGAACCGCGCGTGACTCGACGGTCGTGACACCGACAGGCACGCTGATCGCAATCTCCGGGCGACCTCCAAACGTGAGCTGGAAGCGACCGCAGACTTTGCCGATAAAGTAACGCAGCATCGCTTCCGTCACCATATAGTCCGCGATAACGCCGTCGCGCATCGGTCGCATCACTTCGATATTTTCCGGCGTGCGACCGAGCATCGCTTTTGCTTCTTCGCCGAGCGCGACGATTTTATTGTCGATGAGCGAGATCGCGACCAGCGAGGGTTCTTGCAACACGATGCCGCGCCCGCGCACATACACGAGCACATTCATCGTACCGAGGTCGATTCCGATTTGGCGTACGAACATATCAGGTCGTCAGACCATTGGGGCATTAAGATTGTCAAGCAACAAATTGACCCAGTAACCCAATGCCCTATCCTATTCCGTTCTCTGTTCCAGACGACGTCGTTCTTTGCGCACAACTTTGAGCTGCACTTCGGCGCGACGCAGCGCATGTTCGAGGCGAGCGGCTTCGGCATCGCTTTCGGGCTTTTGCGAAAGGAGTTCTTGGGCGCGCTGCCGCGCTTCTTCCGCGCGCTGCTCGTCAATTTCCTCCGCGTGATCGGCGGCGTCCGCGAGCACCGTCACTTTATCTGGGCGCACTTCCATAAAGCCGCCGCCGATCGCGAACGAAATTTCTTCGCCATCTTTTTTATAGCGCAACTCACCGAAGGTGAGCGCGGTAAGCAATGGCTCGTGACGCGGCAAGATGCCAAGCACGCCATCAATTCCCGGCGCGCTGACATAATCAACCTCTTCGCTGACAACGAGCCGTTCGACCGTGACGATGTCAAGATGAATCTTGGGCATCAGCGCTGTCCTTCACCGACGGTTGCTTGCTGGACCGGAACACCGGGCGGCGCGGCGGGGACGGGCGGAGCTGGCTCTTTGGTATGCTCCGTCCGAAATGCTTCTTGCACCTCTTGAATTGTTCCGCGCAAATAAAAAGTTTGTTCAGGGATGTCGTCCACTTCACCGTCGAGTATCGCGCGGAACCCGCGGATGGTATCTTGAATGCCGACGTACTTGCCCTCGCGCCCCGTGAACACTTCGGCGACGCGGAAGGGCTGCGAGAGGAAGCGTTGAATTTTGCGCGCACGCGCGACCGTCAGCTTGTCGTCTTCGCTCAATTCTTCGACGCCGAGAATCGCGATAATGTCCTGCAAGTCTCTATAGCGCTGCAACACGCGCTGCACGTCACGCGCTGCGCGATAATGCTCTTCGCCGACGATCAGCGGATCGAGAATGCGTGAGGTAGATGCGAGCGGATCGACCGCGGGGAACAAACCCTGTTCCGCAATCGAGCGTTCAAGCGAAATGGAGGCGTCGAGGTGAGCAAAGGTCGCGACCGGCGCGGGATCGGTGTAATCGTCGGCGGGGACATAGATTGCTTGCATCGAGGTGATGGAGCCGCGCTTGGTCGAGGTGATACGCTCTTGCAGCTCGCCCATTTCTTGCGCGAGCGTCGGTTGATAACCCACCGCGCTCGGCATACGACCGAGTAGCGCGGAAACTTCTGAACCACTCAACACGAAACGAAAAATATTGTCGATGAAGAGCAGCACGTCGCGTCCCTCGTCGCGGAAATATTCCGCCATTGTGAGACCGGTCAATGCGACGCGCAGGCGCACGCCCGGCGGCTCATTCATCTGACCAAAGACCATCACGGTCTTGTCAATGACGCCAGACTCTTTCATTTCGAGCCACAGGTCGTTGCCTTCGCGCGAGCGTTCGCCCACGCCGCAGAAAACGGAATAGCCGCCGTGCTCGGTTGCGACGGAGCGAATCAATTCCTGAATAATAACGGTCTTGCCCACGCCCGCGCCGCCAAAGACGCCGACCTTGCCACCTTTGGTGAAAGGCGCGACGAGGTCGATGACCTTGATGCCAGTTTCAAAGAATTGCGGCTGCGTGACCTGGTCCTCGAATGCCGGCGGCAGACGGTGAATCGGATAATAGGTGTCTGCCTGCACCGGCTTGTCGCTGTCGATGGTACGACCGACGATGTTAAAGATGCGACCCAGGGTTCCGGGACCGACCGGCACCGTAATTGGCGCGCCCGTGTCAATCGCGTCCATCCCGCGGCGCAGACCATCGGTGGCATCCATCGCGACGGTGCGCACCCAGTCATTGCCCAGATGGTTTTCCACCTCGACGATTAACTTGCTGCCGTCTTTTTGGATTTCAACTGCGTTAAAGATTTCCGGCAATTGATCCGTCGGGAATTCGAGATCGACCACAGGTCCTGTGACCTGCACCACGCGTCCTACGGTTCCTTTAGCCATTTTTAGCTCCTAGTCGTTAGTTATTAGTCGTTAGTCGCTAGAGACTGAGCACAAGCTAATCACTAGCGTCTCGTGACGAGCGACTAAAATCATCTTCCCGCGAGCGTTTGTCGCAACGCTTCCGCGCCGCCCGCGATGTCGAGCATCTCTTTGGTAATCGCGCTCTGTCGCACCTTGTTGCGAAGCAGAGTCAAGCCATCAATCAGGTCTTTAGCCGCGTCGGTGGCATTGCGCATCGCGACCATTCGCGCGGCGTGCTCACTTGCGATTGATTCGAGCAGCGCCTGATAAATTTGCACTTCGACGGAACGCGGCAACACCGTCGCGAGAATTTCGGTCGCGGAGGGTTCGTACAAATAAACTGCCTGTGGTCCGTGCCGTTCCTCCGCCGCCGCTTCGATGGGTAGGATTTTCCGAATCGTCGGCACCTGACGAAGCACATTTACAAAATCGGTGTATGCCACATAGACTTGATCGGCGCGCCCCGACAAAAATTCGTCCATAGCGGCGCGCGTGAGCGCGCTAATCTGGCTGAGCTGCGGTCGGTCGCCCATACCGCTGAAATCGGCAATGACGTTTTTGCCAAAGCGCCGCATTAAATCGCGTCCACGCCGCCCCACCGTGACAACACGCACGGGCTTGGTCTGGTGTTTCATAAAGTCGAGCGTCTTGCGAATCACGTTCACGTTATACGCGCCTGCCAACCCGCGATCGGAGGTGAAAAGAATCACCGCGACCGCGTTCACCGTTTCGCGTTCTTCCAGCAAGGGATGCAGGTGCTTGCTTCGTCCCGGCTCGGTCGCGACATAGGTCAAGACTTCGCGCGCCTTTTCGGCATAGGTGCGGCTGGCACTAACGGCGTTTTGCGCGCGGCGCATTTTGGATGCCGAAATCATTTCGTACGCGCGTGTGACCTGCGAGATTTTATTCACGCTGCGGATGCGTTGTCGAATTTGTCGAATAGTAGGCATGGCGAAATTGCGAATTCGGAATGATGAATGCTGAATTAAAATCCCGATTCGTCATTCACCATTCAACATTCATCGTTACTTATGGGCTTTGCAACGTAAACTCAAACTGGGCACTCGGCGGACTGAGTGGGCTGCCGTCCTCCCGCGTGACCCTGACCCACCAACGTGCTTTGAATTCGCTGGTAGGTGTAAATCGCTCCGCATCGCCGATTAAACCACCATAGTTGGGCGGACTGAACTTGGGACGATTCAATATGAATTGCTGGATTCCTGTACTCTGCGCGCTGCCGCAGCTACCGTTCACGATTTGTGAAAACGGGCTGTAACGTTGATCGACGACATTGATGATCCAGATTGTAATCTGATAGCACTCGCCAGCACTCAAATCGGCTCTGGGTTTCCATTTGAAAACGAGATCATCCTTGGGCGCGACGCGCGTATCACCCGCATGAGGTTCAATTAATTCGGGCGCGTTGTACTTGAAGGTTTGAACCACGGCAGCTTTGGTCGCCGTCGGCTTTGCTTTTGGCACGATCAAGGTGCCCACCGGGCGCGGGCGCGTAGCGGTTGCAGTGATCGTGGCGGTCGCCGTCAGTGTGGGTGTCGGCGTATCGGTCGGCGTAGGTGTATCGACAGTCGCCGCCATCGCAGTCGCGGGCAGCGCGGTTGAGGGTGCCGCGAGCGTCGGCGTAACCTCCAACGCGGCTTGAGCGGGCGCGCTGATGAGTGTTGCAACTGGTGTTTCCGTCGCGGCAGCCGGCGCAGTTCGCGCACAACCAGCCGTGGCGACAACCAGTACCATAAAGAGCAGCGAGCGGTTCATTACTGACATTGGCTTCATCATTATGGAATAAAAGTATTGCTCAGCACAGCGCTCGCCGGACTCAATCCAACAATTTTGTAATGAACGCCGTCACCGCTTGGACCATTATTCTGTACGACGCGCACGTACCAATTCAATCCCAGAGTGCGAGGCGGATCATTGGGCGTCAGCGCTAACGCTTGATCGCGAATCGTTCCGTAGTTTGGACTGCTGGTGAACTTGGAACGAAAGACGACAAAGGAGAGCGTCGTGCCTGCATTACTCTGATCGCCGCAGTGACTTGTATTCGGTTCAAGAAAGTCATCCCCTCGAACATTGTTCGAAGCGAGATTTTGATTCACCATATCGACGTGGACGAGATAACACTCATTCGTAGCGAATGGACCCACCGGACGGAATTGAAACTTGAGGTCCTGTCCGTCGTTGAAGGACTGTGCTTGCGGGAAAATTGCTTCGGGCGCAGGATATTTATTCTGCGAAGATATCGCGGGGGGCGGCGGGAGAGACGTTGTCGGTGGAGGAGCCGCCGTAGTGCGTGTTGCCGTGGCGCTCGCGACTCGAGTCGCCGTCGCCTTTGGATTCAATGTTGCGGTTGCGCGGATAACGATCGCGGTCGGAACACTGAGCACAACGGTGGTCGCTTGCGGTGTGTCAGTGCGAGCCGGCTCCTCGCCTCCGCCTCCAATTGGAGTCAGTGTGGCGATGGGCGTAATGGTCGGCTCACCGCTCTCGGTCGGCGTCTGGGTGGCGGGAATTGAAGGGGGCGGTGTTGCCGTCACCACAATTACGATAACTGACTCGGTGGGCGTATCTTGTGGAGGCGTCGTCACACGCGGTTGCGTCGCACAGCCGAGAGTGAGCAGGCTCAGGCTTGCCAAGCAGGCGACTAGAAATAACAACTTTTGGTTCATATCCACTTTATGACGCGTTCGCCTTTACTCGATGATCCTGAGATTGACCAGAAATTGAGGTGAGGCGGGACCGCAACGCGTAATCGTCCCGGCTGGTCTCTGTTCCGAATCATTGTCATTGAATCCCGCGCTCGACATGACCACGGTGACACTCCACCGCGCCGCGGTGTCCTCTCCGTTGGTCAAGCCGTAGCTCGCTTGTTGGGACAGAACCACCCCGTTGCCACTTTGCACCGCGAGATAACCATTGTGCGAAATGAAGAGTTGCGCTCCGCGATTGCCTGCGCCAGTGATGTCCACCTCATATCCAATTTGGGTACTGGCTTGGGTCGTGCCGAGCGCGGCGGGCGGAGTCCATTTGAATTGGATGGTGTGAGCCGCGCCGGGTGAATTTTTGACGTCGCGTGTATCTCCATTCGGCGGGAAGTAGAGATTGGTCACCTGATAGGTCTGCCCACAGGACGGCGCCTGAGTGGGCAGCGGCACTGGAGTCGCAGGAATCGGTGTGGGCTGTGCGATTGAGACGAGAGTCGGGCGCGGTGTGGCTGAAGGCGCTTTGGTGGCAACCGTTCCCGGCGTGACCGGCTCGCGCGTGTTGGTCAGTTTTGGTGTTGGCTTTAAGGAGGACGACGTGACTGTAGGCAGCGGTGTAACCGTAAACGGGTCGGGTGTAGAAGTGATGGGCAGGTAGATGATCCACGGTGTCTGAGTCGGGTTTGAATTCTCCGCGCCAGCTCTGGGTGTACGTGTCGGTGTTGCCTCCCCACTTGCGTTGCACGCCGCGCTCAATCCAACCATCGAGCCGAGTACCACGACCGCGCATATTTTTTTAACGTTCACTTGCAATTGAATTCCTTTCCGTACACTCACTGTGTTCGCTGCGCGGTCCACATCGTCCGCCGAACCCATCGCGGATTGCAGACTGCGGATTGCGGATTGATGCACTCATAGTCGAAAACCCGATTCCGAAATTCCTAGTACGCGCCGGAGCGCTTGAATTCCTCGATGGCTTGCCGCAATGCTGCCTCGGTGTCCTTGTCAAGGTCTTTGGTTTCCAAAATCTTTTGTCCGATGTCCGGGTGACTCGCCTCCATAAAGCGCAAGAACGCGGGTTCAAACTCGCGCATCTTTTCCACCGGAATGTCGTCGAGGTAACCGCTGGTGCCCGCGTAAATAATTTCGACTTCTTTATCGAGCGAGTATGGTTGGTATTGCGGCTGTTTCAAAATTTCCGTGAGCCGCTGCCCACGCTCCAACTGTTCGCGCGTGGTCTTGTCCAGATCGGAACCGAACTGGGCGAACGCGGCGAGTTCGCGGAATTGCGCGAGGTCGAGCTTCATCTTGCCCGCGACTTTTTTCATCGCTTTCGTCTGCGCTTTCGAGCCAACGCGCGAAACGGAAATGCCCACGTCGAGCGCGGGACGAATACCGGCGTAGAACAAATCGCTCAACAAATAAATCTGTCCGTCGGTGATAGAAATAACATTCGTGGGAATATACGCGGAGACGTCGCCCGCTTGCGTTTCGATGAACGGCAGCGCGGTGAGTGAACCACCACCAAGCTCTTGGCTCAAGCGCGCGGCGCGTTCCAGCAAACGCGAGTGAAGATAAAAAATATCGCCGGGGTACGCTTCGCGTCCGGGCGGGCGGCGGAGCAACAGTGAGACCTGACGGTACGCCCACGCGTGCTTGGAGAGATCATCATAAATAATCAACGCGTCACGGACTTGTTTGCCGCCGATCTGAATGCCGTTCTCCATGCACTCTTCGCCCATCGCGCAACCAGCGTACGGCGCGAGATATTGCAGAGCGGCAGGATCGGAGGACGACGCGCTCACGACGGTCGTGTACTCCATCGCGCCAAATTTTTCCAGCGTCGCGACCACCTGCGCGACGGTGGACAGTTTCTGTCCGATCGCGACGTAGATGCAGTACATCCCCTGTCCTTTTTGGTTGATGATTGTGTCCAGCACAATCGCGGTCTTGCCGGTCTGACGATCACCAATAACCAATTCGCGCTGACCACGACCGATGGGAATCATCGCGTCAATCGCCTTGATGCCGGTCTGCACCGGCGTGTCCACCGGTTGGCGCTGCACCACATTCGGCGCGATGCGTTCGACGTTGCGCGTCTTGTCTGTTTGTACCGTGCCTTTGCCGTCGATCGGATGACCCACCGCGTTGACGACACGACCGAGCAGCGCCTGACCAACCGGCACCGACGCAATGCGACCGGTGCTGCGGACGAGGTCGCCCTCTTCAAGGTCTTGGTACTCGCCCATAATGATGACGCCGACGTTCGACTGTTCGAGGTTGAGCGCGAGACCAAGCACGCCGTTCTTTGGGAACTCGACCAGTTCTCCCGCCATCACGTTCGAGAGTCCGGAGATGCGCGCGATGCCGTCACCGACTTCGTCAATTTGCCCGACGTCGATTTGCTGAACAGGCGCTTCGAACGCCTCTATTTGTCGTCTAATCTGTTCGGTAATATCTTGGACACGAACTGCCATCATTCCTCCAGAAAAATGAACAATTGAAAATTAACAATGAACAAAGAAATCAACCGGGATAATTGTTCATTGGTCATTGGCATTGTTCATTTACCGCGTCGTTTCGAGCTTTTGGCGCATCGCCGCGAGTTTGCCCGCGACACTGCCGTCGATCACTTTATCGCCGACGCGCACCACGACACCACCGAGCAACGACTGGTCGACGCGATAATCAAAATCGACATCCGCGCCAAACTGCGCCCGGACCTTGTCCTCTAACCGCTTCCGCTCTTGATCGCTCAATTCAATCGCGCTCGACACTTTAGCCGATTGTGTCATCGGTCCGCGCGCCACGAATCGCTCGAATTCCGACAGGACTTCAGGCAAAAGGTGCATCTGGTTTTTGCTCGCGAGCAGATACATAAAATTGCGCACCTCGCCATCCGCATTCGGCGGAATGAAACGATTCAGCATTTCTCGCTTTTGTTCGAAATCCGCAGAAGGCGAGTCGAGTTGTGCGACAACATTCTCCTTCTCTACGGCGTCACTCACCGCGTGCAAGTCGCGCCGCCAGCGCTCGACGCCCTTGTCAAAAATTGCTTGCGCGTATGTGCGCGCGAGTTCTTCGTTTGCCACGTCTGTTCTCAATCCGACCGACGACGGATGACGGATGACGAAAGTAGATAATACTTACCTAATGTGCAACTCTTTTTGTCATTTCGAACAAAGTGAGAAATCTCGATGCGCCTCACGCTGAGATTTCTCGTCGCAGACTGCGCTCCTCGAAATGACAGTTGAAAACGCGAATAAGTTGCACATTGCGTAATACTTAACTTCTGTCCGCGGTCGTTCGTCGTCCATCCTGCTTTACGCCGGCACTTTTTGTCCGTCGCCGCCGAAATCGGTTTCGGTTAAAAAGTCGTTTACCAATTGTCGCGAGCGCGATTCGTCCAGCGACGCGCCGATGACGCGCTGCGCGGCGAGCATCGAAAGATTCACCACCTGTTCGCGCAATTCAGACACCATCTGCCGCCGCTCAAGATTGACTTGCTCGCGCGCTTGCGCCTTGATCTGCTCGGCTTCTTGACGCGCCTCGGCAAGAATTCGCTCTTTTTCTTTTTCCGCCACTTGCGTCGCGGCTTGCGAAGCTTGCGAGGCTTGACGTCGCGCTTCGTCGATGCGTCGCTCAAAGTCCGACTGTTGCGCCGCGGCATCGGCTTTAACTTTTTCCGCGTATTCGAGCGACTCTTGAATCTTGCGCTTGCGCGTCTCGAGCATATTCAGGATCGGCTTGTACGCAAAGGCGCGCAGGATCAGCAGGATCAAAACAAAGTTCACGATTTGGGCAATCAACCACGGCAGGTTGAGACCCAGCTTGGCTATATTTTCCATAGTTTGGCACTCGCACCGTCGAGCGCGCGAGACTTGACTCGCGCGCCGCGCGGCGGATTAGAAAACTTTAAAGCCAATCAGGAACGTAATAACGAGACCGAAAATTGCCAGCGCTTCGGTGAACACGATGCCGATG
>JBBSHK010000027.1:0-13842 GCA_038253185.1 Anaerolineae bacterium
CGGGCGCGGTGGGTACGTTGGCATCGACCTGTTTACTAAAGTGGCATCACCGCATTGGGCTGCATCTTTATTCGGACGCGATGGCGATCGAATTGTCCGAGTGGGATATGATGGTAGATGTCGGTCAGGGTCGTCCGATTGAGCCGGCGCGAGGTGATCCATTTTTGCGCGAAGACCGCGACTTTATCGACGCGGTGCAAGGCAAACCCAATCGGATCCGCACGCCGTATGCGGAGGCGCTCAAGACCCATCACCTCACCACGGCGGCAGCGCGTTCCGCGCGCGAAGGTCGCGCGATCGAATTGCAGAACGAGATTGCGCGCGTGTAACCGCACCCCGCTGTCATTCTGAACCGGAGTGTAGCGGAGGCGCAGAAACTCGAATGGAACAGCGAGATCCTTCGCTCCGCTCAGGCTGACAATCAATCCCACCTTCAACTCACTTATGACCGAACCTCGAACGATACGCTCGCTCGGCGTTGAACGCGAGGGGCAAATGTTTTTCTTCGAATACGAGGAAGAACCTTTGCGCGATGGTCACTTTCGCGTCGAGACGCTTTACACCGGTCTGTCCGCCGGCACCGAGCTAACTTTTTTCAAAGGCACCAATCCGTACTTGCATTCGCGTTGGGATGCAGAGTTCGGCTTGTTCCGCGAGGGCGAGCCGAGTCAATATTACCCCGTCAATTTTCTCGGTTATATGGAGGTCGCGCGAGTGACTGAAACGCGCACGCCTGCCGTTCGCGCCGGCAAAGTGCTCGCGATGAATTATGGTCACAAGAGCGGGCACACCGCCAATCCAGTTTACGAATTTTTTGCGCCGCTGCCCGACGACCTCGATCCGATTCTGGGCATCTATGTCGCGTTGATGGGGCCGATTTGTGCGAATGGATTGCTGCACGCCGCCGCGGATTTGATGGGACAAAATGTGCACGCGTTGGGTGATGGCGTGCGCGGGCGCAATGTGCTCGTGACCGGTGGCGGAGTGGTGGGACTTGTCACCGCGCTGTTTTGTAAACATCTGGGCGCGGCGGAAGTCGCGGTCGCCGATCCGACGCGCGCACGATTGGACGCCGCGCGCGGTCTCGGCTTGCTGGCGATCGACGAAAATGAAATTGAGCCGTCGCGCTTTTGCAAAGAACGGTGGCACGCGAGCGCGCACGAGCGCGGCGCGGACGTGGTCTTTCAATGTCGGGCGCATTCAGCCAGTCTGAACGAGGCGCTGCGGAGTCTGCGCCCGCAAGGCACTGTGATTGATCTCGCGTTTTATCAAGGCGGCGCGAACGATTTGCGGCTCGGCGAAGAATTTCATCACAACGGCTTGAGCATTCGCTGCGCCCAAATCTCGCGCGTGCCGCGCGGTCTCGCGCACAGTTGGAATATCGCGCGGCTCGCGCGTGAAACGATAGAGTTGTTGCAAGCACAAGGGGCGCGCGTACGTGAGCACATCATCACCGATGTGATTCCATTCGACGATGCGCCGCAATTCATCGCAGACCTCGCCGCGCGGAAAAGACACGCGATTCAGGCAGTGCTTAAAATAAAGGACTGAGCAGTGCAGGACTGAGCGATGAGCGATGAGCAGAGAATGACAAATAGTCCTTCTTCTTGGCAGGACAGAGGATCGGATTTGAACGCGCTCAGTCCTCAGTCCTCAGTACTTTTTAATTCCCGTCCCGCGCGTATCCTCTTTATCTTTAACTGGTTGGTCGTCGGCGGAGAAGAGACCGAAGTCCGACTGCTCGCCAAACATCTGGACCCCGCGCGTTACAAAATAGAAGTGGTCGCGTGTTTTCGCAAACCGAATATGCCGGAGCAGAGTCACGCGCAACTCGAAGCGCTTGGCGTTCCGGTTGATCGCACACCGTACTCGCTGTCGTTCGACGACACGGTACAATACCTCGCGCGCAAAATTCCAAATTACGATCTGCTTGTCGCAACGCAAGCAGTACCCGATGTTTATCCCGCGCTCGAACTGCTCGACGGGCGCCCGCCCTTGATCGAACACGGTGGGCTGGTGGATGAAGCGATGCGCGGCTCCAAACATTTCACCGCGCGTTATGTTGGCGTGTGCGCGTCGATTCGCGACGCGGCTGCTTCACAGATGCTTGATCGTCCTCACCACGCGCTCGAAATTCCCTCGATGGTCGATTTGTCGGAATTTAATCCCGCGGACCGCGAGAAGGTGAGGGATGAATGGGAGCTTGGCGAGTCCATGCCGGTGATCGGTTGGGTCGGGCGATTGGATCGCAAAAAACGCGTCGAGGATTTTATCCGCGCGGCGTCTCTGGTAAATGAAAAATTTCCGCAGGCGCGCTTTGTGGTGATTGGCGGCGCGGACGCGTTTATGCCAGAGTACGAAACAGAATTGAAAACACGCGCCCGCGCGTTGGGATTAAATGACGTTGTGAAATTCTTGGGAGACCGCGACGATGTGCCGCGACTCTTGTCGGGGCTGGATATTTTTGTGTGGCTGTCGCGCGATGAAGGGATGCCTCACGTTATCTCCGAAGCAGGGGCGGCGTGTCTGCCCGTGATCGCGACGCGCGATAATGGCACCGAAGAACAGATCACGGATGGTGACAACGGAATATTTGTCCCGTATCAGGACCCGCGCGCAGTCGCGGCGGCGATAGCGCAACTGATTGAAAATCGCGCGCTGCGCGCGCGCTTGGGGTCGAATTTGCGTGCGAAGGTCGCGCGCGAGTACAGCGCTGAGGTGATCGCGCGACGTTGGGAAAAACTTTTCGATGAAGTGATTTCAACTCATTTCAAAAATGAAATTTCTTGATGGAAATTGCGCGGCGCCTTCTCATTCTGACTCGTTTTCCCGCGCGGAATCGGTTTTTTGAAATGAGTTGTCGTTCTCCCATGCTGAATCGGTTTTTTGAAATGAGTTGTCAAGAGTCGCAGTCCGCGCGGACTTTTGACAAACGCGACAGGCGTAATTAGAATCTCGCAGTGGATGAATTGATTGGCTGAAAAATTTCGTTTCCGACCGTTCCAGTCTGTTGTTGACGCTTCCTCTGTTTATTTAGGTTTTCGTCCGGTACGATTCCATTTTTCGATCGCAACCTGCATGAGTCAAACAGGAATCGGCAGGACGGTAATGGCTCTGCGCTCTGGGCGGAGACAGAATCTCACGCGCTCGTCGCGGAGGCTAAACAATGGAAACTGCGCGCTGGCTCTTTGGGTCATTGTTTCTTGGTGGCTTTGAATGCTCCACGCATTTGACCGTCGAAGGTCATCGTCTCGACATGATTGCCACGACGCAACACGACATTCAGGCACAGGGTGATTATGAATTGTGCCGGGGTCTCGGATTCTGCGCGGTGCGCGAGTCCGCGCGTTGGCACCTGATCGATCGCGGCGGCAAGCTCGACCTCGACGGGGTGCGGCAATTGGCGCGCCTGGGTCGCGAGTCCGGTCTCATTCAGATTTGGGATTTGATGCACTATGGGTATCCCGACGATCTTGACCCCTTCTCGCTTGAATTCTGCGAACGTTTCGCGCGCTATGTCCGCGCGGTGGCGACTGTTATTCGCGCAGAAACGGTCGGGCAAACTTTTTACACGCCCATCAACGAAATTTCTTATAACGCCTGGGCTTCCGGTCAAGTCGGTTATATGGCTCCCTTTGCGCGGGAACGCGGTGATGAATACAAACGCGCGCTTGTGCGCGCGGCAATTGCGGCAACCAACGCGATCTGGGAGGTGGACCCGGACGCGCGGATGTTCAATGTCGATCCACTGGTGCGTATGCACGCGCCCAAAGGGCGACCTGACTTGAAACCAGAAGCAGATCATTTCAATCAATATTTTGTTACTGAAGCGTTTGATATGCTGGCGGGACGAGTCGAGGCGGAACTGGGCGGGTCGCGGCGACATCTCGGCATCGTCGGGTTGAATTATTATGAGGGCAATCAGTGGACGATTGCCACACCGGAATTGCCGCAGCACTTTCTCGGCTGGAGAGAAGACCCCGAATGGATTCCACTTGCCGACCTATTGCTCGAATTACAAACACGGTATGGCGCGCCAATCGTGATCGCCGAAACCGGAGCGGCGGGCGATCAACGCGCCAATTGGCTCAAGCACCTGACGCAGCAAGTGAAAGAGGCGCGCGAGCGCGGCGTGGATGTTCAGGGCATCTGCTGGTATCCGCTGATTAGTTCGCCGGACTGGGAAGACCCGACTGCGTTTTTTGATGGCGGTCTTTTTGATGTAGCCCCGCAAGCGGATGGCTCGCTCAAACGGGTGCTCGCGCGTCCGGTGATGGAGGCATTGCGTGAAGCACAGACGCTACTCGATCCCGACAACGTGGCGGTGGCTTCGCTCGAACCGCTTGTGACGGCTCGCGCCGAGTCGTCGTACTTGTTCGCACAGCCACTTGAACGCGCGCGTTTCAAAGCGGACAATTTCGCGTACCAGACGCTGTTAGCCGGTGAAGAGCTGATCGTAGAACTCTACAGCATCGAGCCAGGGTTTTCACTGCCGGGGCATAAGCATGAAAAATCGGAGCATGTTCTCACCATCATGTCCGGTAATGCCGATATCATGATTGGTAAAAGTTGGATTCGAGTGCTTCAAGGCGAGACGGTGCTGGTGCCTGCGGGCTTGTACCACGGCATTCATAACTATGGGACGGAGCGATTGGTTGTGCAGCAAGTAAGCTCGCCCAAGCCGTGGGATGCGCGTTTTCGCGGACCGCACCCGAGCGAACTCGATAAGGGTTAAAAGATTAAATGGTGGAAAGTATGAAACCCGATGCGCAAGTTTTTACCTAATGTGCAACTCTTTTTGTCATTTCGAACAAAGTGAGAAATCTCGATACGCCTCACGCTGAGATTTCTCGTCGCAGACTGCGCTCCTCGAAATGACAGTTGAAAACGCGAATAAGTTGCACATTGCGTGTTTTTCTGTCATTTCGAGCGAAGGAGCCCCGCGGTCCCTCGGGGTCTGAGGGAAAATCTCTACTTTGCCAATCGAGATTTTCCCAAGATGGCACAGTCCCTAGATGGCTGCGATGTTTACATCGCACGCATCCCGCTAGCCCGCCTTGGCGTTCCCGCCGTAGTGCGGCGGGCCAAGGGGATGTAGCCACCACTTGGGATGTGCCACTCGGCGCAGGCGAGCGCCAAGCCTTCGCCAGACGCTCGTCGAAATGTCAGTTAGCGAGCAAGCATAACTTGCGCAGGAGGTTCGTCAGCGACGAACAAATAGTCCCGCTCCCGCTGCCCCCTCTCCCACTGGGAGAGGAGGCTTGAAGGGATGAGGCAATTATGGCTACTACTCTCGACACCTCACGTCCTCAAACCATCGTCCTTCCGCGCAAACGCGGGATGAGCAAACTCGCGCGACGTGAGGCACTCGTCGCGTATTTAATTCTCCTGCCAAATATCGTCGGCTTTGCCATCTTTATCATCCTGCCGATCATTTTCAATCTCCCCATCTCGCTACTCGAATGGAGCGGGTTCTCGCCGCTCGAACAGGCAAAGTTCGTCGGCTTGCAAAATTTCGTTACGGCGCTGAACGACGACCTTTTTCGCAAAGCCGTATTCAATACTTTATATTACACCTTCACCAGTGTGCCCATCGGCGTCGCGCTGGCGTTATTCTTTGCGATGATCTTGAATCAAAAATTGCGCGGCGTCGGCGTCTACCGCACCATTTTTTTTATTCCTGTCGCGGCGATGCTGGTCGCCACCGCGATGGTGTGGAATTGGCTGCTCGACGCGAATTACGGTCTCATCAATTTTATTTTGGAATACGCTGCAAATGGAATCAATGCGCTGCTTGCGTCCGCGCATCTGCCGATTTGGAAATATAGCTTACCGGGTTGGACCGCCGATCCCGATTGGGCGATGCCCGCGATTGTGCTCGTGAGCATCTGGAAAAGTTTGGGCTTTAATATTATTTTCTTTCTCGCGGGCTTGCAGCAAATTCCCGAAATGTATTATGAAGCCGCGACGATTGACGGCGCGAGTCGCTGGCAAAAGTTTTGGCACATCACGCTGCCGCTGGTGTCGCCGACCACATTTTTTGTCGTCGTCATCGCCATCATCAATTCGTTCCAGGTTTTCGATCAGGTGTACGTGATGACGCGCGGCGGACCCACCCACGCGACGACGACGATGGTGCTGTATCTCTATCAGAACGCGTTCTCATTCAACAAGATGGGTTATGCGGCGGCGCAATCGTGGTTCCTGTTTATCCTAATTATGCTGGCGACGCTGGTGCAATTGTATTTTCAGAGACGCTGGGTGCATTACGAAAAATGAATGTCGAATGATGAATGCACAATGACGGACGACCGATGACGGACGACGAATAACGAATGACGAATGACGAATGACTAACGACTAACGAATGAGTATCGCCGAAATCTATGTGAACGAACCGAAAGCACACGACCGTGCTCGTTTGGCGCGCGTGTTGTCGCACGCGATCCTGCTCACGACCGCCGTGTTTATGCTGTTGCCGCTCGTTTGGATGATTATGACGTCGGTCAAGACCGAAGTCACCTCGACGCAAATTCCGCCGCAATGGATTCCCGATCCGTTCGTGCCGGAGAATTATCTAAAAGTCTTCAACGAGCTGCCATTCGTCCGCTTTTTCCTCAACACCGTCTTTGTAGCAATCGCGATTACGCTGGGACAATTGGTGATGTGCGCGACGGCGGCGTACGTTTTCGCGCGGCTTGAATTCCCGGGCAAGAATCTGATGTTCATCCTCGTCCTCGCCACAATGATGATTCCGATTCATCTCTATCTCATCCCATCTTTTATTTTAATGAACGACCTAAAATGGTATGACCGTTACGAGGCACTCATCATCCCCAATATTTTCAGTCCGTTCGGAATTTTTCTGTTACGCCAATTTTTTCTCGGCATCCCGCGCGAATTGGAAGAAGCGGCGCGGCTCGACGGCGCGGGCTATATTGACGTCTTTACCAAAGTCGTGCTGCCGCTTTCGGTCCCCGCGCTGGCGGCGCTCGCAGCAGTCACATTCCTCTACGCGTGGAATTCATTCATTTGGCCCCTGATTATGATCAGTTCCGACCAATACAAAGTTTTGTCGGTGGGACTGACCGCGTTGCAAGGTCGTTATGTGACGAATTGGCCCGTGCTGATGGCAGGCGCGACGCTGGCGATGCTGCCGACGGTCATCGTCTATATCGCCGCGCAAAAATATTTTGTGCGCGGGATTACGTTGAGCGGCTTTGGCGGAAGATAAAATTATTTTTACCACAGCCTGCCTTGGCGCTTTCAGCCGCCTTAAAGCGTCAGGCTAAAAGCACCTAACAAAACGCGAGCGAACTAACTACGACTTACCAAATTCAGCAGAGTGGGCGGGGTTTCCGTGATTGCAACTTCATTTTGTTAGGTGCTTTAAGGAGACACAGAGAACACGGAGAAAATATTTTGAATCTCCGGGTTCTCTGCGGTGAGTACGATTGAGGAGAAAAACACTAATGAAACGCGTTCTGGTGGTGGAGGCACATCCCGACGATGTGGAATGGTACGCCGGCGGTACGATTGCGAAACTCGCGCGTGATGGCGCGGAGATCACGTTCGTCGTTTGCACCGAAGGCGAAAAGGGTTCCTACGATCCCGACGCGAATCCGATCGCGATTGGATTGAATCGGAAAAAAGAGCAGCAAGCTTCCGCTAAACATTTGGGCGTCACGCACACGGTCTATCTTGGCTATCCCGACGGTGGACTGGAAGCGACGATGGAGTTGAGAAAACAGCTCGCGATTCTTTATCGCAAATATCAACCCGAGTTGCTCATCACCTTCGATCCGTGGAAGCGCTACGAATTGCATCCCGATCATCTCGCCGCCGGACGCGCGGCGGTCGAGGCGCGACTCTTTGCCAAGATGCCGCTGTATCATTCGCACACGCGTCACGAGGGGTTGCGCGAATGGATTATTTCTGAAGTGTGGTTATTTAATACCGGTGAGCCAAATCATTACGTGGATGTGAGTGAGACGTTTGACGCGCGGCTTCAGGCATTGCGTTTGCACGAGAGCCAAAATGTGTGGGGCGAAGATTCGGTCCAATATTTGAATGAGACCGCGCGCGCGGCGGGAGAAAAAATCGGCGCGCAGTTCGCAGAAGAATTTCACCGCATCGTGATCGAGGGTTCGATTGCGCGCTCGCCAGCGGTCGCGACGAAAGAGCAAATCAAGTAATTCTTTTCGAGATAAATCTCCGTCAGAAATATCAAGCTGCTTCGGTTTCGATCACTTCGGGCGCGCGTCGCGGTCGCAGCATCAGCACACTCCACAAAATCAAGCCCGCGCCAATAATCTGGACCCCATTCAAAACTTCGCCGAAAAGAAAAAACGCGAGCACGATACTGAAGACCGGTTCGAGTGTGCCGATCAACGCGGTGACACTTGCCGGGATATGTGACAAGCCAATCGTGTAGAGCGCAAAGCCGCCGAGCGTGGGACCCAGCGCGAGAAACAATAGCAAGCCCCAACCATTGAGAGAGCCGCCGAGCGAAAACAGATTGTGGACGAAAAATTGCAGCGGCAAGAGGAACAGCGCGCCGAACAGAAACGCGTAAAACAAGGATGTCCACGCGGTGTACTTGCGCGCGGTGTAACGCCCGAGCAGCGCGTAGGTTGCCCAGGTAAACCCCGTGCCAAAGCCGGTCAAAATTCCCAGCCAATTAAAATTAATGCTACCAACTTCATAGGCGCGTGACACCATCACCATCCCAGTTAGCGTCAGTGCGAGCGCGATCAATTTTGTGCGGTCGAGTCTTTCGTGCAGAAAGCGCCACGAGATGAGCGCGACGATGGCGGGCTGGATGTACACCAGCACCGTCGCGACGCCGACGCCGTTCGTCTGCACCGAGGTGATCCACATCAGTTGGTGCAAGCCCACACCGATCAATCCGTAGAAAATAAAAAGCGGAATGTGGCTGAGCCGCACGGACAAAAGCGATGGTTTAAAAATCGCGATTGCAAGTCCCAACGCGAGTCCCACCAGCAGCACGCGCAAGAACGCCAGCGCCAGCGGCTCCAGTCCAAAATCATTCAGCAGCGCCTTGATGAGTACGCCGGTGGTGGATAACACCAACGTACTGGCGAGCACAATTAAATAACCGCGCAGCGCCGGTCGCTGCGCGGTTTCGATTTTTGCCTCAGTGGTCGTCATAAATTCTATTTTCCCATGTCGCGTCCTCGCTGTCAAACAGGACGCGGTGCAAAGCGGGCTCGAATGATAAAAATCGGACGCAGATGCACACCGATGCGCGCCGATTGAAAGAGTATGGATTCATAAATCCGCGTGCATATTTACTTGAGCGGTTACCCGCGCGCTCGAGGTCAAGGAACGCCAAATCTGTATCGGATTCTCTAACGTGCGCGTGGAATTATGATAGAATACGCGCGACCGATGTTTGGGCAGTGTGCATTGTTCATTGTTCATTTTCACGATGTTGCTCTCACTCGTCATCCCCGCGTATAACGAACAAGATGGCATCGCGCGCGTCATCGAGCGTGTGCTCGCCACGCGCGCCGCGTTGGCATCTCGAGACATTCGGCTCGAATTGATCATCGTCGACGATGGCTCGCGCGATCACACGGCGCAAGTGATTGAACGTTACCGCGAAGTGCGCTTGGTTCGGCATGGAAAAAATCAGGGCTATGGCGCGGCGTTGAAAACTGGCTTTCGCGCGGCGGCGGGTGAATACCTCGGATTCCTCGACGCCGACGGGACATATCCGCCTGAATCACTGCCCGACCTGATGCGCGCGGCGGTGGAGCAAGACGCCGATCTGGTAATCGGCTCGCGGATGAGCGGAGCTCGCAGTGAGATGCCGCGCACGCGTCGCGTGGGCAATACGGCGTACGCGCTGCTGCTCAGCTTTATTGGTAATACGCGCGTGCGCGACACTGCGAGCGGGATGCGTTTGATTCGCCGCGCGATTCTGCCGCAGTTGTATCCGCTGCCCGATGGTCTGGACTTTACGCCGGCGATGAGCACCCGCGCGATTCACGAACATCTCAAAATTATCGAAGTGCCGATCCCGTACTCGGAACGCGCAGGTCGCTCCAAGCTGAACGTGGTGCGCGATGGCGTGCGCTTTACGAATACGATTGTGTGGATGGCGCTCACCTATAATCCGGTGCGGATTCTCGGCGCGGTCGGTCTCGCACTCGGCGCGCTCGCGCTGTTGGTGGGTGTGGGCTTGGTGTTTGCCGGATTCGGCGGCAGAACGCTGCTGGATGTTGCTGGCGCGTACGCGATTTTTTTGATGCTGGTGCTCGCGGTCGCGGGCGTCAGTATTTTTTCGCTCGGCGTGATGTTTAGTTATTTGATCGCGCTCTTTACCAAAAGACCGGTGCGGCGCGGGATGTTCGGTCGCGTGATTTTTGATCCTCCGCTCGATTATCAATTTGGCTGGATGGGTGCCGCGTTGATCGTCGTGGGACTTGGCGCGAGCGCGGTCGCGTTCAGCTTTGGTCTGAATGGCGCGCCGTTCGAGCGCATCTGGATGTATTTGCTCGGCAGCGCACTGCTGGTGCTGGTGGGTTTACAACTCGCAGTGTCGTGGATCGTGATGCGGGTGCTGGAGGAATTGAGCAAGCGCGAAGTGCGGACGCGTTCGGATATGACGGAGCAAGTTGGCACAGAAGTGGAAAGAGAAAAGTTGTCCGTGTCGGAGAGTGGAGGCAATTCATAAATTGCCCTACAGTAGAATTGCCTTTATTTTCTGATTAACTTAATGTTGCCCCAGTCACCGACCTTGACGTAAACAATCCCCAAGTTGAAAACCTGTACGAGATATTGCTCGCTGTTGAAGGTGAGCGACAGCTCGTCGGTCTGCTGGTCTTCCAGCCCATTCGCTTTCGCAAATTTCCACAGCGCGGCAAAGTGATTCACCGGCATCCATGGTTTCGCTGCGACCGCGCGGTCCTTGACCGCTTCTTGGAGTGAACCGGGCGGCGGTGTCACCGCGGTGTGCGGCATCACCAGTTGATAATTCTGCGCGATCGCCGCGCGGGAATCATTTTGAATCTCCGGGAAATTTTCAATTGCCCACTGCGGATTGCCGTCCGCTTTCCAGCGGAACAAGACCAGTGCCTGAATCGGTTGGTTCGCCGCGTTTAGGTTCCACGCGTTAATTTCGGAATACGCGGCTTGCACCCAACCGGTGTTCTGGTGTGTCCACTCAGGACCGTTGTTCGTCACGGTTTGTGTTTCGGTAATGTACACCGGCACTCCGCGCAGCTCGGTCGGGATCGCATTCATAAAATCGCGATAGGTGCGAAAATTAAAATGATTGTTTTGGTACGGCGCGTTGAATTTGCTTTCGTCGGTGATGAGCGCGGGCGCGGTGCCGTGTGTGTAGGTGTGTACACCAATGGCATCAATTGATCCGCCTTGCGCTTTGATCGCCGCGAGCATATCTTGGAAATATTTTATCCAATCGCCGCCGGTGTTGCCCGCATAAGTCGTTTCGGTATTCCACGGACCCACCGACGCAGGAATCACCTGATCGTTGGCGTGACCTGCTTTGCCGTGAATCGCGTTGCGACATTTGATGTAACACGTCGCGTACTGCGTGGGCAGAATCGGCTGACCATTCGGGCGCTCACCGGATAAGTTGGTCTCGTTGCCGATGATCCAGATTTGCGCGCCGTGACTCGCCGCCACCCAATCTGCGCAGCGTTGCGCGAAGGCATCGTACTGATCGGGAGTTGGGATCGTGCCGCCGCTGCCATAATCGTTATTCAGGCGCACGATCACGCGCAGGTTTTGACTTGTGTATTGTGAATAATCGGGCGGCTGATCGGTATCCACTTTGACCGTATGCAGAATCCAGCCGGAGCATTGATTCTGCGCGAGAAAATTCGCGCCTTCGAGATCGTGGATTCCGTAGATCGTTTTGGGGAATTCGTCAGGAGTGATTGGAACGGGCGGCATTGGGACCTCCGCTAATATTATCGCATCGTTTTTTAGCACCTGCAATAGCGTGTCACATTGAGCTTGGGCGCGGTCCAAGTCATTCAGTACAAGAACACGCGCGGCGATATCGTTCGCGCTGGTCGAGGACCGCCTTCCTTCTCGACTTGGCTCGAAGGGTATCGCGACTCTGAGCGCGCCCTAACATTGAGGTAGAGGTCTGGCGAGTGTGAGGTGACATCGGGCCGGAAATAAAGAGAGGCGGGACAGAAACCCGCCTCTCTTTTTCAAAAATCCATGCCGAGTTGATTTTCAGTGTGCGTAATGGTTCTCGCTAACGTCCACCTGCGCGGTCGGAAAGAAATGCGGTTTGCGTTTGAGGCGTGATGATGGCGACGAGTCGATTCCAAACCGACTGCAGGAAATCGAGCAGGGAGGTACCATTCGAATTTGCCTCACGGCTGATTGCAATTTCAGATGCATTGTTTGCCACGGTCGGCAGTTCGCAGTCTCTGAAGGCATCGACGGCAACGTGCGGACCTATTGATTTTGAATTCTTGGTGCCGAGCACGTGGATTTCGATCGTGTGGGTCCCCGGTCCTGCTGCACTGTAACTCTTGACCACTTGCCACTGGTTGATGGGCGAATACAGGTCAACCGTTCCGCCCTGTTGGACTCCATCGATGTAGACCAGTGCGTATCCTCCAGACGAATACATGTGTGTAATCCAGTCGACGCTCGTACCGTTAAAGGTGAACTTGGCTATATCGCCTTTGATATAACTGTCGCGGTAAGTGCTCTTGGTAGCACCAGCATTCATAATCCCATTCCAGGTATTCAGTGCGATGGCGGTACCACTGTCTTCATAGATAGTCGCACCGACCTTGAAGGCGTCTACGACAATATTGTACCCGGACGAACTCGCATTCTTGGTGCCGGTCACCCTGATGAAAATCGTGTGATTGCCGCTCGTCAGACCGCCGTAGGTGCGGGTGAATTGATATTGCACCGAGCTGTTATAGTTATCGAAGTTGGTCCCGCGACTCACACCGTCAATCACAACTTCCGCCTTGCCTTGATCGGGTCCCCTCAATGATACCCACGTTACAGAAGTGCCTGTGAACGAGAAGGTAGCTTTGTCGCCCGTAACGTTGCTCACACGATAGGTGCCGCCGCTTGCTCCGCCGTTTGCCACGCCACGCCAGCCGTCATACTGAATGCGCACATCCATTTCTTCGTAGGTAACCAGGTTGCAGTTGGGCTGAACCGTTTTGGTAGGCGTAGCTGTCGGCGTATTGGTCGGAGTCGACGTGGCGGTACTGGTTGGCGTATTCGTCGGCGTATTCGTCGGCGTATTCGTCGGCGTATTCGTCGGTACAGGCTGAAGCGTCTTCGTTGATGTACTGGTTGGCGTATTGGTCGGCGTATTGGTCGGCGTCTCCGTCGGCGTGTTCGTTGGTGTGTTCGTTGGCGTATTCGTCGGTGTATTCGTCGGCGTATTCGTCGGCGTATTAGTCGGCGTCTCCGTCGGCGTCTCCGTCGGCGTCTCCGTCGGCGTATTAGTCGGTGTGTTGGTCGGCGTGTCGGTCGGTGTATCAGTCGGAGTATTCGTCGGCGTATCGGTTGGAGTATTAGTCGGCGTATCAGTTGGCGTGTTGGTCGGCGTCTCCGTCGGCGTGTTCGTCGGCGTATCAGTCGGTGTGTTGGTTGGTGTGTTCGTCGGCGTATCAGTCGGAGTATTCGTCGGTGTGTTCGTCGGCGTATCAGTTGGTGTGTTGGTCCGCGTCGGCGTATCAGTTGGTGTGTTAGTCGGCGTCTCCGTCGGTGTGTTGGTCGGCGTGTCAGTTGGAGTGTTAGTCGGCGTCTCCGTCGGTGTGTTCGTCGGCGTGTCAGTTGGAGTATTCGTCGGCGTATTAG
>JBBSHK010000028.1:0-13831 GCA_038253185.1 Anaerolineae bacterium
GCGACAACGCGGTCGGCGTGAACCTGACCAACTTTTCGCAGAGCGGCTGGACGAGCAGTGACTTGCTCAATGCGCTGAGGACGAATGAGAGCTGGCGCAGTACGATTCGCAATTCGCGTGTGGTCACGTGGGATATTGGCGGCAAAGATTTCTTGAATGCGCGCGACACGTACAAAAATCGTACGTGCGGCGGCACTGACAATCAGAATTGCGTTCGCAGCGCCGTCGCGAG
The DNA here is from genome assembly GCA_038253185.1 of Anaerolineae bacterium. Lineage (GTDB taxonomy): Bacteria > Chloroflexota > Anaerolineae > UBA4142 > SHND01 > JBBSHK01. Next base: position 233 of record JBBSHK010000028.1, read on the forward strand.
TTTCAAATCAAACTGGAGCGCGATCATTGCCGAAATCTTATCCCTGCGCAAAACCGGCAACACCGTCATTCGAACAATGGATTTCTACAATCCTTATCCGAATGAAGACCGCGCGGCGGATACTTGGCAAAACGATGCGGGAAATGATTTTCAAGTATTCAAGCCATATATCGACGATCTGAACAATTACATCGCGACGACCGCGACAAGTAATCATATTCCTTACGCCAAAGTGTATTTGGCATTTAACGGAGCATGTGGTTGCGAAGACCCGAGTGACAAAGGTTATCTTTCGTTCGATGGACTGCACCCGAACGACACCGGACACAAGCTGATGGCTGACCTGCTCAGGAATTTGGGCTATGCGCCTCTGAAATAAGCCGATCGCGCGTAAATCGAAAAACCCATCCTCGTCAGGATGGGTTTTTGTTTTTGCTCGCCGCCACAACTCTCTCTCTGGCTTGAATCAATCTAGCCACGACCTCGGGCGGCACATACATTTGACCTAAACCACTCATATGTCCCATCTTGTGCAGACCATGAAAGTCGCTGCCGCCGGTCGGGATCAGACCGTACTGTTTCGCCAGCGCGACGAGTCCCGCCTGCTCGCGTTCGTCGTACTGCGCGTAATAACATTCCAGTCCTTGCAAACCCGCTTTGATCAGATCGGGCACGACTGCCTTGACTTCGCGCGGGTGCGCGAGCACCGGAACTCCACCCGCGCGCAAAATTAATTGTATTGCTTCCGCGGGCGGCAGACTGTAATGCTCGACGTACGCGGGCTGGTCGTTCGCCAGATATTTGTCGAACGCTTCGTTGATCGTTGCAACCTGCCCCGCTTCGAGCAACGCGCGCGCGATGTGTGGTCGCCCGATCGCGCCGTCGCCCGCGATTTCTCGCACGCGCGCGAATGAAATCGGCGCACCGAGCGCACCTAGTTTTTCCACAATCTTTTCGGCGCGACCGATTCGCCCTTCGCGAAATTTGCCGAGCATCGTCAGAAATTCCGCATCACGCCAATCAACGAAATAGCCGAGCACGTGGATTTCGAAACCGGGGAGGTCGGTCGAGAGTTCGACGCCCGGGATCAGTTCGAGATCGCCCTCGGACATCGCGGCGGCAACGGCGCGCGCGATACCGTCAATCGTATCGTGGTCGGTGAGCGCCAGCACGTCGAGTCCACGTGCGCGCGCCAATTCAATTAATTCTTCAGGGGAATGTTCGCCGTCGGACGCGTTAGTGTGGGAATGCAGATCAACGCGACGGCGTCGAGAGGACCGCCTCATAGCTGCGGTCCTCTCTGTCGCTTAACTGCCGTTCGTGGCTTCGGTTGCTTCGACGTGATTGGATCCGTTGTTCCGATCTCGTCTGGTCGGATCGAGTGGTCGTGACTCGACCCACAATTTGACCGCCGTGCGCTCTTCGCCATTGATATCGACTTCCTGGAATGTTGGCACACAGGTAATATCCAAGCCATCTTGTTCCAAATAACCCCGCGCAATTGCGACCGCTTTGATCGCCTGATTCACCGCGCCCGCGCCGATTGCCTGCACTTCGGCATGGCGACTGTCACGGATCACTCCGGCGATCGCGCCTGCCACCGCGGTCGATCTTGATTTAGCCGAAACTTTGATCGTATCCACAATCTCCACCCTCCAGCCTGGTCGTCACTTTATTCATCGATTCGACATATATAACGACTGCTGTACCATTGCGCGACGATTTCGGCAATCGGTGAGTATCGGGAGAGTGACGGATATTGATTCGTACCTTAGACCTATTTGGCGTAATCCATTGCGCGGGTCTCGCGAATGACAATGACCTTGATCTGACCCGGATACTCTAAATTTTCTTCCACTTTGCGCGCGATCATCTTGGATAAATTCATCGCGGCGAGATCATCGATCTGCTCGGGCTTGACGATGATGCGCAATTCGCGTCCCGCCTGAATCGCGTACGATTGATGCACGCCGGGAAAAGCATTCGCGATTTGTTCCAAGCCCTCGACGCGTTTCAAGTACTGCTCCAACGATTCGCGGCGCGCGCCGGGGCGCGCGCCCGAGACCGCATCCGCCGCGGCGACCAGCACCGCTTCAATTGATTTCGGTTCTTCTTCGCCGTGATGCGACGCGATGATGTTGCACACCTTTTCGGGAATGCCGTACTTGCGCGCATAGTCGCCGCCGATGATCGCGTGCGCGCCGCCCATTTCATGCGTTACCGCTTTACCGATGTCGTGCAGCAGCGCGCCCAGCTTTGCCGATTTCACGTCGGCATGCAATTCGGACGCGATAATGCCGGCGAGATGCGAAGTCTCGACCACATGCGCCAGCACGTTCTGTCCGTACGAGGTGCGAAATTTCAGCGCGCCGAGCAGCTTGATGATCTCGGGATGCAGACTGCCCGCGCCGACTTCGAGCGCCGCCCCTTCGCCTGCGTCAATCACCGATTGATTCACTTCCTTCTCCGCCGCTTCGACGATCTTTTCGATGCGCCCCGGTTGAATGCGTCCATCGCTGATCAATTTCATCAGCGCGAGCCGCGCGACTTCGCGCCGCACCGGATTGTGCGAGGAGAGAATCACGGCTTCGGGCGTATCGTCCACTACGAGGTCCACTCCCGTCGCGATCTCGATGGCGCGAATGTTGCGCCCCTGCTTGCCGATGATGCGCCCCTTCATTTCGTCATTCGGCAGTGGCACAAGCGAAACGGTGCTCTCGACCACCTGATCGGTCGAGACGCGCTCGATCGCGGTGGTGATGATTTCGCGGGCGCGTCGTTCGCCTTCTTCGCGCGCCTGCATCTCGATCTCGCGGGTGATGCGGGCAGCGTCGTGCCGCGTTTCTTTTTCCACTTGCTGCAAGAGCAGCGCCTTTGCCTCGTCGGTGGTCAGCCCCGAAACGCGCTGCAACTCCAGCAATTTTTTTTGCTCGATTTCGGTCAAGCCCGCGCGAAGGCGGTCGAGTTCTTTTTCCTTGCCTTCCAGTTTTCGATCGCGGTGTTCTATTTGCTCCACGCGTTTGTCCAGCCCCTCGCGGCGCTGGCGCAAACGTTCCTCTTCGCGCTGTAGATCGGCGCGCCGACGCTTGTTGTCTGCTTCCGCCTCATCGCGTACCTTCAGCGCGTCGTCTTTGGCTTTCAGAATAATATCTTTCGCCTGTGCTTCGGCTTCGGCGGTGCGGCGCAGGGCATCGGCGCGCTGTGCCTCGACCTCAGCTTTTTTCTCGGCGAGAATTTTCTGCTGGAGTAAATAGCCCCCCGCGAACGCGAACGCGCCCGCCACGAGGGCGGCGACGATCACGAGTAACAGGGGTTCCATAAATCCTCCGATGTCAGTTTGAAATACGTACGGGAGTGTGAGCGTGTGAATGAATGCGAACACACATTCACACGCTCACACTCCGAAATCTATTCAGATAATTGTTAATCAAAATCCTGATTGGTCAATTCGGGGTCGTCAATCTCTTTGCCCGAAAGTTCTTTCCAGATTCTCGAAACCGCTGCGCGCGTGACTTGATAATCAAAACCGCGCCGCGCGAGAAAGCCGCTCAACTTTTCGCGGAATTCTTTTTCGTCCAGACTCTTCCAACGCTCTGCTTTGGTCCGCGCCGCGCGATACGCGCTGTCCGGCTCATCCAATTTTTTCACCGCACGCGCAATCTCTTCTTGCGGCACACCCTTTTGGCGCAATTCGTACTTGAGCGCCCGCGCGCTGCGCGGCTTGAAACCCTCGCGGTTCTCCACCCAAAACTTCGCGAAATCGCGATCACTCAGCAGGCGCGCTTTCGTCAGACGCGCGATCACCTCGTCAATAACTTCGTTCGCGATTTTTTTGCCGATGAGAAAACGCCGTATCTCTTGCTCACTGCGCGGGCGCGATTCCAATTGCCGCAGCGCGCGTTCGTGCGCGTCTTCCAGCTGTTCTTTGCGCGCGAGCGCTTCCAATTCTTCGGTCGCAAGCTCCTGCCCGACCTTCACTTGGATGGCGACGTACGCCGAAAGTCCGAGCGCATAATGATTGTCGATGTACAGGTTAAAGCGATTGGGGCGGCGCGCTTGCGGCTCAAGCCCGGTCACACGTCCGGGGCTGGTGTCGATGCGCGGCGCGCGTTCTACTTTCTTATAAGGGGCGCGTTTCTTTTTTCGAAAGGTGTTCATAAAAAGAACGGATGTTCAAATATAACAAAAGTCGCCGGGCAACCGAAGATGCCACAGCGACCTGAGCGACAACCTATTCAATTTTGCGCGTAGCTGGTTTAATTAAAGCACCTGACAAAATGAATCGGCTCCACCGGGAACTGTGCCCGCTGTGCTGAAGCCTGATCGTTTTTCAAGTAGAGCCCGCGTTTTGTCCCGCAGGGATCTCCCAAGATGGCAGATCCATTTGGGATGTGCCACTTTAGGATTAGGTGCTTTCAGCGCGCTACGTGAATCACCATCTTGCTGCGATTGAATCTAATGCTTGAACTGAAATGTGAATCCGGTTTGCACCGTGCTGCCGAATGACCTAAGGGAGTGCCGACGTTCCGCCAACAAATTATTTCTAGATGGTGTCCGCAATTTTTTCGCGCTCGCGCCATCCAAGCCCAATGCCAGGCTGTGTGAAATAGCAACGCGCGCTGACACTGCTTCGGGCAGACGCGACCCAGCCCCCATAAAAGCCAAAGATAAAACAAGCTGACTGGTAAACCAGACGAGTAATCTCACGGTGTTTACAAAACGTTCCGAAAACCGGTTACCTTTGTTCAATAGCGGCGCTGCCAGAACCAGCGCGAGTTGAAGTGAATATTTTCGATCTTGCTCAATCGCAGCCACTCATGTCACGGATCGTGATCGCTGTGGCTAGACCTATCATCGCACAGAGTCGCGCATTTGGCAACACGCGAATCGGGACAAGCTTGCAATGTCCAACTCTAATTTATTAACTCATCTTACACAACGCGCGTGGGATCATCCACCAAGTTCACGAAGAAACATGAAGTATGTTGGTGTAAATTCGTGTCCTTCGTGGATAACTGCGTAACATGAGTTATCAATCAAGACAACTAATAGACAACACAAATAAAAGTCGTAGTATGTCGGTCGATGTCATTTCGAGCGAAGTCGCAGATACCTTTAGGTGCGAGAAATCTCGGTTTCCACACCGCTGAGATTTCTCGTCGCTTCGCTCCTCGAAATGACACATCATACGAGTTTTATTTGATTCGTCTATATGATGTGGTGTTACAAAAAAAGGGCTGACGTGCTTTTGCGCGTTCAGCCCTTCCATTCACGATTTACTCTTCGTCTTCCTCTTCGTCCTCTTCTTCTTCGTCTTCCTCGTCCACGTCCTTTTCAACTTCCATCTTTTTGGTGGCGACCGCGCCGTTGGTGCCGTTCAATCCGGCTTTGGTGCGAATCGCTTTTTCCATATCGTCGAGCATCGTCGGATTATCACGCAGGAAGGTGCGCGCGTTTTCGCGACCTTGTGCCAGACGCGTGCCGTTGAAGGAGTAGAACGCGCCGCGCTTTTCGACCACTTCGAACTCGACCGCGGTGTCCAGCATATCGCCTTCGCGCGAAATGCCCTCATTATGCAAGAGATCGAATTCGGCTTTGTGGAACGGCGGCGCGACCTTGTTTTTCTTGACGCGCACGCGCACGCGCGTTCCGATTACATTATCACCCACTTTGATCGAATCGGTCGGGCGCACATCCATTCGCACCGACGCGTAGAATTTCAGCGCCATACCGCCGGTCGTGGTCTCTGGGTTGCCGAACATCACACCGATTTTTTGGCGGAGCTGGTTGGTAAAGATGACGGCAGTGTTGGACTTTTTGATCGCGCCGGAAAGTTTTCGCAGCGCCTGGCTCATCAAGCGAGCGTGCAGACCCATATGCGAGTCGCCCATCTCACCTTCGATTTCGGCACGCGGCACCAGAGCCGCAACCGAGTCGATCACGACCACATCGACCGCGCCGGAGCGAACGAGCGCTTCGGCAATTTCGAGCGCCTGCTCGCCGGTGTCCGGTTGCGAGATCAACAGCTCTTCGATATTAACCCCGCACTTTGCCGCGTACGCGGAATCGAAGGCATGCTCGACGTCGATGAACGCCGCGACGCCGCCCATCCGCTGAGCGTTGGCAATGATGTGTTGGCAGAGTGTCGTTTTGCCTGAAGATTCAGGACCATAGATTTCGGTGATCCGCCCGCGCGGGATGCCACCGATGCCGAGCGCGAGGTCAAGCGAAATCGCGCCGGTCGGGATCGCATCAATTTTCATTCCCGGAAACTCGCCCAATTTCATGATCGCGCCTTCGCCAAAGCGCTTTTTCAAAGTCGCCAGAGTGGTATCGAGCGCTTTTGATTTACCGTCTTGAGCAGCAGTTGCCATCTCTTTTTTCTCCTTCGTCCCTCTAAAGGGACAACCCACCCTCAACGAGCTATCAGATAAATTCTAAACGGTGATGAATTCATCCGTCAGTTTACAACAACTGATTTCAAAAGGCAACGCTCGCGAATCCGGGAATAAATTCAGAGCGAAGCGTTGTCGTATCCTGATGACTTAAGAGTGGGACCAAATATAAGTTCGCGCCTATGGCGCGGGCGTGAGCGTTCACACCGTCAGCTATTATAATAGAACAAACGTCCTATGTCAAGATTGAAGTTGAAGGTGAAAGTTACAAGTTGGAACGTTGGCGAGCAGTAAAATTGTTGTACAAGCGGCGGCTGAACCTATGTTAAAATTATCTTCGTTATGGTAAATCACGTCAAGACCCGCACGCGGTCGGCGCATCCTTCCAAGCAACCGGCATTCGGACTCGAACGCTTCAGCCTGCGAGAGCAGCGCGCGGTTGCGCGCGTTCAAACCGAGTTGCGCGCGCTCTTGCCGAATGGCGAATTAAAGAGTTTGGTGCTGTATGGTTCCAAACCGCGCGGTGAGGCGCGTCGTTATTCCGACATTGATTTGTTTCTGGTGTACGACGATGTGACACTTGAACAGGAAAACGCGCTGGAAGAATATGCGAGCGATTTATTTGACCGTCGTCCCTTCGTTCATCTTTTTCTCTATCGCGCGGACGAGTTGGCAAAACACAATGGAGTGAGCCCGCTCATTTACAATGTGGCTCATACTGGCATCACCTTGGAGGGAACACCTGTGCCAAAATTCGATATTGATCGCCCGAAGGTCGCCGCCAAATTTTTGGCGGATGCCCAAGAGAATATCCGAATCGCGTTAATCCTTATTGAAGCCAATGCCTATCGGAATGCAATTTCATGTTCCTTTTATGCCGCGCTGTATGCCGCCGACGCTGCGTTTGCGACGAAGGGATTTGTTACCCACTCGCATGAGGGTACAGAAACATTATTCGGATTTCACTTTCTGAAGCCGCAACTCGTAGATGCTAAATTCCGCGGGCTGTTGAAACGCATCCGCGACGCGCGGATCAAGGCAGACTATAAGCATGACGTGACGTGGACGCGAGATGACGCCGAGTACTGGTACGAACGCGCACGCGAGTTTGTCTCGACGATAGATGCAGCACTTCCCCAATGGCTTGAGGAATAACGAGCGGTCTAAACTTTCAACCCTCCAACCTTCAACCGTTTCTTCCTTGCGTTATCCGTTTATCCGTTTTCATCCGTTGGCTCATTTAATCGGCAGTTTCACTTTTATCTTCGTGCCCTGCCCCGGCGCGGTGTCGAGGTCAAACGAACCGCCTGCGCGTTCGGCGCGTTCGCGCATCTGGATCATCCCCACGCTGCAGCGAACGCGCGCCTCGGGCAGCGCTTGCGCGGGATCAAAACCGCGTCCATCGTCGCGCACCTGCAGCGTCGCCCAGCTCTTCGTCAAGGTTAAGTCAATCCAAACCTTTGTGGCACGCGCGTGCTTGCGAATATTATTGAGTGATTCTTGCGCGAGGCGAAAGAGCGCGGTCTGTAGCTTGGGCGATAAATTCGAGGCGTCGCCGCGCCGCCGGAATGAAATCTTGAGGTCGTGCGCGCTGCCAAAGTCATTGATGAATTTTTCCAGCGCGGGCAAAAAGCCGAGCGCTTCGAGATCAAGCGGGCGCAGCGCAAAAATCGTTCGTCGCACTTCGCGCACGTCGTTGCGTAGCGCCGCGGTCATTTCCTCCAACTCTTTGTCCAGTCCCTCCTGATCGCCGCGCTGCAAGAGTTTCCGCATCACTTCGGCTTTCAAGATGAGGAATGCCAGGTCTTGCGCCAAGCCGTCGTGAATCTCGCGCGCGATGCGCGTGCGCTCTTCGCCAATCGCCGCCTCTTCCGAGCGCGCGTACAATTGCGCGTTGCGTACGATCAATGCGGTGGAACTGGTCAAGACGGAAAGGAGATTGAGGTGACGGCGCGAGAAGGCAGATGGTTCGGGATGCGTCAGAATCACCGCGCCCTCGACGTGGCTGCCGGTGCTCAACGGCATACCGATCAGCGAGCGCACCGCGCTGCCATCGCCGCTCTGGAGGTCGGGGATGAGGAGCGGCTCGTTTTCGTTCACAACCTGCTGCGCGAATGCAATGGGCGATTCGAGTCCGCTACTCGCCCATGCGCCGAGACGCGTGTCGTTCTCTCCGACGAGAAATATCGCGCCGCCTCGCGCGCTGCATGCTTCGATCATTTGGGTGAGCACGCGGTCGAGCACCTGCCGCAAATTCAAATCGGAACGCAGCGCGGTATCCAATTCGCGGAACGCGATCACTTCGCGGGCGCGCAGGCGGTACGATTCAATCACTGCCGCGGCGGTGTGCGCGAGCGTACGGAGTACACCCAGGCGGTCGGGACGCGGTGGCTGCGCGCCGGGCAAATGCAATTCAATCAGTCCAAATTTTTTGTCGGCGCGCGTGATCGGCAGCCATAATACGCCGGCGCCATTGTGGACGTTGAACATTTCGCCCGACCCAAACATTTTAATTTCGGGCGGTCGCAGTTGCTTTAATTCGTCCGCCTCGAGATGGTGAGTCTTGTAGAGCATCAGTTGATCGGAAACGTCCTCGGCCAACCAGAGCGCCGCGCGCGGCGCGTGCGCCACACGCGCGGTCGCTTCAACGAGAATACCTGCGGCTTCATCCAAATCGAACGCGCTGGCGAGTTTCTGGCTCGTCTCACTGAGCGAGCGCAAGTCTTCGATCAGACGCGCCTTGTCAATCGAGACGGCTGCCTGTCCAGCCAAGACGGAGGCAAGTTCCAAATCGCCGCGCGTGAAGGGCTCCGCACCGCGCAAACGCGCGAGGTTGAGCACGCCGATGACTTGATCGCGAATCGCGAGAGGCAGGGAGAGCGCCGAGAGTACTTCGGGTCTTCCCACCACGCGACGTACTTCCGGCGCGAGCGGCACATCTTCGGAAATTATCAAGGGCTTGCCGTGCGCGGCGACCCAACCTGCGATGCCGCTGCCCACAGTGACCTTTTGTGACTCGACGATTTCGGGCGAGAGTCCGCTCGCGGCGGCGATGGACAATTCACGTCCGTCCTCGGCGATCAACATCAGCGAAACGACTTCCGCGCGCGTTTCGGCACGCGCCGTGGTGACGATTTGATTTAGCACTTGCGGCAATTCACTCGTGCCAATAAATGCGCGCGACAATTCATACAGTGGCACCAGCGCGCGCAAACGCGCGTTCTCACGCCGCGCTTCTGCTTGCTCCAGTGCCGCCGCAACCGTCGCCAGCATTTCCTTCGGGACAATTGGTTTCGCCAAGAATCCGTTCAAGCCCGCGCGCATCGCCGCGCCTGCTGCCTCCCAATCGCGAGACGGGATGATGACCAGAGCGGCAATCTCTAAGGAGAGCGCGCGGAGATGGTGACACGCGTCGATGCCACTCATATCCGCCAGTGCCGTATCCGTTATTAAAAGATCAAAAGGAGAAGCGCTCGCCGCCGCAATGGCTGCCGCGCCGCTGGACGCGGTCACGACCTCATAGCCCGCTTGTGCGAGAAGACCGCGGATCGTGGCGCACGCCTCCGGGTCGTCTTGTAGGAGCAGTATCCGCTCCGGGTGCATCATCTTTGATGACAGCATAGGTAGAATTTCGAGTTGCGAGTAGTGGATTTAAAAGTATATATCTTATTAACGCTTTGACAAGCGCATTTGAACAAGCAGAATGCCACCCGCAGCGGGTGGCATTCGTGAATTGAAATTACGACCACATGACCAAGCCATCAGGGCTTGGTAAAATTTACAACGCCGCGCCGGCAACTGTCACTGAAACTGAATTTCACAAAGCGCGAGGTTGCGCGTCCTTCGGCATCAACCATCCACACCCAAAAGTCGCCGTTGCACGGACCGCCACCACAAATAAAAGTGACGGAATATTTACCTTGCGCGTTGCTCTGCGCGTCGGTATCGCTGATCGGCTCGCCGCCGGGACCGGATGAACCACGCACGCGCTGACCAACCGCAGGTTGTCCGCCCGCCGTGATCGTGCCGCTGACTTTATCATCGGTTGCATTCGCCAGAGCCGTGCAGGTCGGATTGCTGGCGGTGAATGGATAGTTGGGCACCGGCGTCGGCGTCGCGGTCGGTTGAGGCGGAGGTGTTTGAGTTGGCTGCGGCGTCGAGGTGGGCGGCGGTGGCTGAGTGTTGGTCGGTCGCGGCGTCGGCGTCGCCTGACGCACCACCACGCGAGTCGCCGTCGGCGGTGGGGGAATCACGGCAGGTTCAGTTGGCACTTCTGTGCTCGTCGGTGACGGCGTGGGCGATGCCTCGGGCGTGTCGCTCTCCTGCGGGCGCGGTGTAAAGGTGGGACGGAGCGCGGCGCGCGTTACCACGCGCGTCGGCGTAACGAACGCGCCCGCGACGATATCCTGTACGCGGCAGGCGAGTAGCGTAAAGGCGAACGCAGAAATCATTATGAGGAAAATCGTGCGGCGTTGAGAGAGTTTTTGCATTGAATTTATTTCCATTCTATTGGGCGGTCACACCGACGCCGCCAAAAATCTGCGGTCGTCGATGGCTTGACCGCGCGCATCCAAAAAATCTTATTTGTTGAAATCCGTAGTCCCAATCTGGCACGAGCTGCTGGTGTATTGGTCCTGCGTGTTAAAGAGGCGACCTTCGGAAATATTTGTGTCGCCGTCTATGAGGAACACCCACCAATTGCCCGCCTGAGGTGCGCCCTCCTGAATTCCGATTTGATAATAGCCGGGTCGAGTGGGATCAAGTTGGCTCGGATTATTCGGATCGTGACCGGAAATAAAATCATTCACTATCGGTGGACCACCGTATTCGTACGAGACGCGCACGCGCACTCCGTTCTTCGGGATTCCATTTACGTAAATCGTACCGATCGCGCGCGTGTTTTCACCCGGGCTGCAGCTCGCCGCAATCACACAGTACTGCTGCGCGCAATGCGTTGGAGTCGCGGTCGGGATCGAAGTCTTGGTTGCCGTGGGGATCAAGGTATTGGTCGCGGTCGGCGTGTCGGTGGGCAACGGCGTAAAAGTTCGCGTCGGCGTATCTGTCGGCACATTGGTCGGAGGGCGCGTGTTCGTGGGGAACGGCGTGTTGGTCGGAGCGCGCGTGCTGGTGGGCGGCGCGAGGGTAAAGGTTGGCGGCTTGGTCGGCGAGGATTTCAACGCGACGATTGGATTGCTTGGCGCGAAAGGTGCACTCGTGGCGATGACAAGTTGGCTGGCGCCGGTCTGCACCTGAAGGGTCTGCATAGCTGCGGCGATTATCGTCGGCATCACCTCGGCGATTTGCGTCAGCGCGGGCTGTGCCGCTTCTTGTCGCGCAATCGCCGTAAACGTCGCGTTCTGAGGGATGCCGGTCAAGGTCGCTTTCACCGCTGCCGCGATTGAGCCGGAGCTACCTTGTCCCGAACGAATGATGGGCAGAGCTGAACTGAGCGCATAACCGAACACCAGCGCCGCGACAATCAGCGCGACAATCGATGCCAACTGCAAGCCGCGCGGAATGCGCCGCGTGCGTCCGATCGCGCTGCGGACACTAGGGTCTCGCGTCATTGGAGTGAGTCCACGAAAGCAGGTGGGCAGTTGCCGGAGGCGGGCGAATCAGTGGAATGAATTTCAAGTACTTGAGTTGACATCTTGTTCCATTTCGCGCGGTCAAGCTTATGTCACACTCGTTCGCTTGTCAACAGCTTTGAAAAAATCCCAGTCGCCTTCCACTGGGATTCTAAAAAAGTTTTCGGGCAAGCGCACGATGACATCGCTTGGCGCTCTTGACTCAGTCCTGTCAGTGATAGCGCGTCACGCGAAAGCGGTACAAGCGCACCAGTTCGTTTGGTCCGATGTATGCCTTTTCACGCGCGATGGCGACCTGCTGTTCCGCCATTTTCACTTGCTCCAACATCGGCAGCAAAAGCCCGCGCCGCGCGCCGGTCGCGTCGGTGACGATCACACCATACACTTGCGGATCCAGCTCGTCGAGAGAAGAGATCGGCTCGGGTTCGCTCAAGACATCGACGGAGATTTCGAGCTGCGGCAGTTCGGACGCGCGCACCGGCGGAAAGCGGGGATCGCGCGTGGCGGAAGCAATCGCGTTTTCGATTACCTCTTCCGCGACATTCGCGCGTACCGGCACGAACGTACCGATACAGCCGCGCAGTTCGCCCTGTTCGTGGATGGAGACGAAGGTGCCCGCGCGCGCGCGCATTTCCGGTGTCAATTCATATTCGGAGGGCGGCTCTAATTTCCGCCCTCCGCGAACGTATGCTTCTACGGCGCGGTGCGCCAATTGAACGAGCGGATGTGATTGCTCCATCTCATCCCCTCAACTGCGGAGAAGCGACAAATCTTTGCCCCGCCCGCTCTACTGACCGCCTGCGAAGGAGACGGTCGCGACCCAGCAAGTCTTGGGATCATTCTCACTAAGCGCATTGAGAGAAATGGCGGGACTATAGTTTGAAATGCGAGTGCCGCTCGGCTTGGAAATTACCCACACATAATATGTGCCGACCCCTTTGCTGGGTGGATCGGTGACTCCAGAGAAGGTCTTGACCGCCGCGCCATCGCCGCCGGTTTGTTCATCCGGATCGATCGGAGCACCACCGGGCGAGAAAGAGTAGCGGACATAAACGCCGGAGGCTTCGCTATTCGGGTCGCGGAAATCATCAAACACGAGAACTTTTATTTGATGCTGCCCTGAATGCTCGCAGCGAACCCCGTTCTGGATATTGCAAACCGCCGGATCGGTCGTATTACAACTCGCCGGGATGAAGCTATATTGGAACGCGGGCTTGGGCACCGCGGTCGGCTGGGGCGGCGGCTGCGTCGGCTGCGGTTGCGGAATGGGAGTCGCTGGCTTGGGTTTCAGCGTCGGCTGCACAATCGGTTTCACCGTCGGCTTTTGTGTCGGCGGTGGCTGGGTGGGAAGAAGCAACACCGCTTGTGTTGGGATTGTAGTCGGTGTGATTTGAGGCGTGTTGGTGGCTTCGGGCGTATCCGTCGCTTCAGAATGCGGTGTAAAAGTTGGGCGTGGCGTGCGCGAAGCCACCGCGGTCGGCTCTTGCTTCGCGACAATATTCAGACTACCACATCCGATCGTGGTTACCACAAGCGCGAGCGCGACAACCGCCAAAGCAGTCCATCTCTTGAAATTCATCCGTGCAAAACTCCTTGTCGATTTTGGAACGCGGAAA